>NZ_VRYY01000046.1 GCF_015731765.1 Nitratidesulfovibrio oxamicus | reverse complement strand
GAAATCGGCACGCCCGGCGGCTCACGCAGGCCACCGCCGCCGCCCCGCGCGCCTTCCCCGGCATGCCCGGTCCGCGCAACCGTTTCGCGCAACCGTTTCGCGCACCCCATACCCGCGCCCACTCCACGGAGGCCCCATGGAACACCATATCCGCTACGACGCCGCCCAGCGCGCCCTGATCCTGCTCGACCAGCGCCTGCTGCCCACCCGGCAGGAAGATTTCGTCTGCCGGACCACGGAAGACATCGTCACGGCCTTGCAGGTCATGGTGGTGCGCGGCGCGCCCGCCATCGGCGTGACCGCAGCGTGGGGTTGCGTGCTGGCCGCGTACGAGGCCGCCGAGGCGGGCGACCACTGGCACCCGGTGCTGGACGGCCTGCTGGAACGCATCGCCGCCGCCCGACCCACAGCCGTCAACCTGCGTTGGGCCGTGGACCGCATGCGCAAGGTATTGAAGACCGCCGGACACGCGCCCTTCGCCACGCTGGTCTCGTTGTGGGAATCGGAGGCGCGGCGCATCCACCGCGACGACATCGAGATCAACCGCGCCATGGGCCGTCACGGCGCCGCGCTGATCGACGAAGGCGACACGGTGATGACCCACTGCAACGCGGGCGCGCTGGCCACCGCCGGGTACGGCACCGCGCTGGGGGTCATCCGGGGGGCGGTGGACGCGGGCAAGAAGATTTCGGTCATCGCCAACGAAACGCGCCCCTTCCTGCAGGGCGCGCGGCTGACCGCCTACGAACTGCACGAGGACCACATCCCCGTCACCGTGGCCTGCGACAACGCCTGCGGCCACCTGATGCGCAAGGGCATGGTGCAGAAGGTGGTGGTGGGGGCCGACCGCATTGCCGCCAACGGCGACGCCGCCAACAAGATCGGCACCTATTCCGTGGCCCTGCTGGCCCGCGAACACGGCGTGCCGTTCTACGTGGCCGCGCCGCTGTCCACCATCGACAGGAACACCCCCGACGGTGACCACATCCCCATCGAGGACCGCACCCCGCGCGAGGTGACCCACGTGGGCGACACCCAGATCACCCCCGACGGGGTGCCGGTGTACAACTTTGCCTTCGACGTGACCCCCGCCGCGCTCATCGCGGGCATCGTCACCGAGGTGGGCGTGCTGCGCCCCCCGTACGCCGAGAGCATCGCGGAGGCGTTTCGCAAGGCGGGGTTGGAGTAGCGCGGGCGCGACCCCCTGGCGACTACCCTGCCTTCCCTTCACATCCCCGTGCCGTCACCGTGTGGCGAAGGCACGGGGATGCGTCGTTTCGTCCCGCGCACACAATTGACGAGGCGCAGGTGATGCGTTGCTCCGGACTGGCGGCTGTGCCATGCTGGAACGTGCGTTCCGCACCTGCCCCACGCACCAATGCCTCCCATCGCCACGTACCGGAACGCCAGGAGCCCCCGCCATGATGATGAAGCTCTCCGACGTCGATCTGCTGGAAGCACTGGAGCGCCCCGAAAGCGCGCCCCTGCGCGAGATGTTCGCCATGCGCCGGGTAACGCGCGGGCAGGGCATCTTCTGGCCCGACGAGCAGGAGGATCTGGTGCTGGTGGTGAAGTCGGGCCGGTTCCGGGTGTACCTTTCTTACGGGGGCAAGGAATTCACGCTGGCCTTTCTGGAGCGGGGCGACATCTACAGCAGCCACACCGGAGCGCACGTGCAGGCCCTGGCCGACGGCGAGGTGCTGCTGACCGACACCCGCGCCTTCCGCCGCCGCATGACCGACCTGCCGGAGGTTTCGAGCATCATGGTGCGGGTGCTGGGGCAGATGCTGCGCTCCACCTTCTTTCTCATCGAGGGGCTGGTGTTTCGCGACAGCAATACCCGCCTGGCCTCCCTGCTGCTGGAACAGGCCGAACGGGCGCCCGCCCCCGACCCAGGCGATTCCGCCGACCTTGCCGGAATGGACGTGGCGGCCGATGCACCTGCCAGACACCACGCCACGCCGTCCCGGTCGGTGCAGCCCGGCAGCGGCCAGATCATCCGCATGGACCTGACCACGGAACAGTTGGCCGGCATGGTGGGGGCCACCCGCCAGACCGTATCCACCCTGCTCAACGACATGATCCGCTCCGGCATCCTTGAACGGGTGGGGCGCGGGGTCTACCGCGTGCGCGACATGGACCGCCTGCGCGAACTGGCCAGCGCGTAGATCGGCGTCAGCCGTTTCTGTCCGGCCCAGCCCGGCCCCTTTTCCCCTGCCAGTCGGCGACCACGGTTCCGCCCCCTTCCTTTCCGGCGGGGGGCATGCACCCTGCCGCCGTTTCGCCTGCCGCCACTACCTTGCCATCGCCGCGCCATCGCCGCCTTCCCCCCCTTGCCGCAGCCTTGGCGCGTTTTCTCCCGCCCCTTCCTTTTTTCCGCACCTTCGCACCTTTTGTCGGCTATCCGACATACTCCACCGCCCTGCCGCGCTACGTTCGCACCATACAGTGCCGCCCGCGCGCAGGAGAGGACGTTCGGGGGCGGCGGATGCGTCCGCACGCGTCGCGGGAAACGGCAGCGGACGTGGTGCAACCGCAGCGGCCCCGTGCGGGGCCACCGCCCAGGGAGGGCAACATGAATTCCGAGACCCCCTACACCGAGCACACCCTGTGGGAAGACGCGCGGCAGATGCTGCGCAAGGCCGAGGCCGAAAACATTCCCACCGCGTGGGACCGCATGCGCGAGCAGACGCCCCACTGCAAGTTCTGCGAACTGGGCACCACCTGCCGCAACTGCGTCATGGGCCCCTGCCGCATCGCCAACCGCAAGGACGGCAAGATGCGCTACGGCGTGTGCGGAGCCGATGCCGACGTCATCGTGGCCCGCAACTTCGGTCGGTTCATCGCGGGCGGAGCCGCCGGGCATTCCGACCATGGCCGCGACCTGATCGAAACGCTGGAAGCCGTGGTGGAAGGCCACGCCCCCGGCTACACCATCCGCGACGAGGCCAAGCTGCGCCGCATTGCCGGTGAACTGGGCGTGGCCGACGCGGACACCCGCCCCACCATGGACGTGGCCCGCGACCTTGTGGACGTGTGCTACGCCGACTTCGGCAGCCGCCGCACCGAACTGGCCTTTCTGAAGCGCGCCCCCAAGGCCCGGCGCGAACTGTGGGCCAGGCTGGGCATGACCCCGCGCGGGGTGGACCGCGAAATCGTAGAAATGATGCACCGCACCCACATGGGGTGCGACAACGACCCCGCCAGCCTGCTGACCCACGCCGCGCGCACCGCGCTGGCCGACGGCTGGGGCGGGTCCATGATCGGCACGGAACTTTCGGACATTTTGTTCGGCACGCCCATGCCCCGCCAGTCCACCGTGAACCTTGGCGTGCTGCGCGAAGACGCCGTGAACATCCTTGTCCACGGGCACAACCCCGTGGTGTCGGAAATGATCCTGGCCGCCGCGCGCGAACCGGCCCTGCAACAGGCCGCCCGCGATGCCGGGGCCGCAGCCCTGAACGTGGCCGGGCTGTGCTGCACCGGCAACGAACTGCTGATGCGCCAGGGCATTCCCATGGCGGGCAACCACCTGATGACGGAACTGGCCATCGTCACCGGCGCGGCGGACGCCATCGTGGCCGACTACCAGTGCATCATGCCCAGCCTTGTGCGCATTGCCGCCTGCTACCACACCCGCTTCGTGACCACCTCGCCCAAGGGGCGATTCACCGGGGCCACGCACATCGAGGTGCACCCCCACAACGCGCAGGAAAAGTGTCGCGAAATCGTGCAACTGGCCATCGAGGCCTTCACCAGGCGCGACCCCGCGCGGGTGAGCATTCCCGTGCAGCCGGTGCCCATCACCACCGGCTTCTCCAACGAGGCCATCCTGGCCGCGCTGGGCGGCACCCCGGCCCCGCTGCTGGATGCCGTGAAGGCCGGGCAGATTCGCGGGTTCGTGGGCATCGTGGGGTGCAACAACCCCAAGATCATGCAGGATTCCGGCAACGTGGGTCTCGCGAAGGAACTCATTCGCCGCGACATCATGGTGCTGGCCACCGGCTGCGTGACCACGGCGGCGGGCAAGGCCGGGCTGCTGATGCCCGAGGCCGCCGACATGGCCGGGCCGGGCCTTTCCGCCGTGTGCAAGGCGCTGGGCGTGCCGCCGGTGCTGCACATGGGCAGTTGCGTGGACAATTCGCGCATCCTGCAACTGTGCGGCCTGCTGGCCGATGAACTGGGCGTGGACATCAGCGACCTGCCCGTGGGGGCGTCGTCGCCGGAATGGTATTCGGAAAAGGCGGCGGCCATCGGCCTGTACGCCGTGGCCAGCGGCATTCCCACCCACCTCGGCCTGCCGCCCAACATCCTGGGCAGCGACGTGGTGACCGGCTTGGCCGTTGACGGCCTGAACGGGCTGGTGGGCGCGGCGTTCATGGTGGAAGCGGACCCGGTGAAGGCGGCGGACCTGCTGGAAGCGCATATCGTTGATCGCCGCAGGAAGCTGGGCCTTTCCGCGTAGGCGCTCGAATTGTCTTTTCGCCCGTTGGCCAACCGACCCGAAGGGCGCGTAGCGTGCCCGTTAGGTGAGCTTGCGAACCTTACGGGCATCGTGCGCAACGCGGTCAAACTTCGCCTGCCATGGCTTTGCTGTCCTTGTCCGTAAGATTCGCGCTGCGCGCTCACCTAACGGCTAAGGCTCGGTCGAATACGAGAAGAGTACGCGCTGCGGCCGCCATCCGTAAGGCTCGCAAGCTCGCCCAACGGCTGCCGCACTCCCTCATGGCAGGCTCGTTTTCCTTGCCAACGAACGAAAATCCTAATTTGAAATCACGCATCGCGTACGGCATGCAGGCGCGCGTCCGGACCATCGGGCATCATAGACGCACGCCTTGCGCATCACCCGGCGGCGCGGTCACCGGCCCGTGGCCGCGCCTTCCCGCACCGGGACGGGCCGGGGCAGGCACTTCCTGCTCCGGCCCAGCTCCGGGGCTCCCACCCTGGCCCAGCTTCGGCACTTCGGCTCTGGCCGGGACACGCGGGGCTACAGCGGCGCACGCTGTCGGGACATCTTCGTGCCATCCCCCCTTCGAAAGCTTTGGGGGGATGGGGTGGGGGTCCGGGGGCGGGGAAGGAGACCCTTGCCCGAAAGGGTCCCTTCCCCGCCCCCGGTTCTCTCCCTTCCGAAACGGACGCCACACAGGAGGCACGCATGAAACTGGCATTTGCGGGCAAGGGCGGCGCGGGCAAGACCACGCTGGCGGCCTGGACGGCGGACTATCTGGCCCGGCACGGGCACGACGTGTGGATGATCGACGCGGACACGGCCCTGTCACTGGGACGCGCGTCGGGACTGTCGCGCGACGGCCTGCCGGTGCCGCTGGTGGAACGGCACGACCTGATCATGCAGCGCATCGGCACGGGCATGATCAGCCTGACGCCTGAGGTGGGCGACCTGCCCGAGGCGCTGGCGGTGGAGGTTCCCCTTGGGGGGGCTGCGGCCCCCGGCATTGCGCCGGGCCGCAAGCGGCTGCTGGTCATGGGGTCGGTGGCCGGGGCCGGGGGCGGCTGCGCCTGCGAGGCCAATGCCCTGTTGAAGGCCCTGCTGGCCCACCTGATACACGACCGGCGCGAATGGGTGCTGGTGGATCTGGAGGCCGGGGTGGAGCATCTTGGCCGGGGCACCGTGGCGACAGTGGACGGTCTGGCGGTGGTCAGCGAACCGGGCCTGCGCAGCCTGGAAACGGCGGCGGACATCGCCCGGCTGGCGCGCGGCCTTGGCCTGCATCGACAGGTACTGGCCCTGAACCGGCTTGCCGGTCCGTGCGTGGCCTGCGCCGAGGACGAATACCTGCCCCAACTTCCACAACTGCCTGACAGCCCCGAACTGGCCGGGCTGCCTGATACGCGGGTGGGCGTGCCCGCCCTGCCCGGCCTTGCGGCGCGCATGCTGGACAACGCCTGCGTCACCGGCCTGCCGGAACACGCGCTGGTGGACCGGTTCATCGCGCGGCTGCTGGAAAGCTTCGGACATACGGCGGACACCACGGCCTGAGCGGGCCTGCCTTCACGGAAGCGATTCTGGTGCTGCGCGACCTGGCCACCAGAACGCATGCGCCAACTTCTGCGCGGATTGCGTCCGCAGCCGGAGATCACCGCCGGAGGCCTTGCGACGGCGGAAGCTCCGGCGTCACGGGCGCACCGCAAACTGACAAACGGTACCCGCACGACCCGGACCTTCAACAAGCCACCGGGAGATCGGCGCACATACGCATTCCGCGGGCAGATCGCCCGAAGGCGCTTTGGCCGAGGGAAGCTGACCGGCATGGAATGCGGTGCAGGATACGCCGGGGGTCCGGGGGAGGCGTAGCCCCCCTGGAGCGCGGGGGTGCAGGGGGGCCTCGCTAAGCGGCAGCCGTCAGGCGAGCGCGAAGATCGACCTGAAAGGCACGAAGGGTAACCGTTGGCAAGCTTGCTCGCCCTGCGGCCATCGTACCCGACGCGCGAGTCTTACGGATGGCGACCGCAGAGTGTACCCCCCTGCCCGCCGGAGGCGTACGCACGCCGCACGCACGGCAGCAGTTCCTTCCATCGCGCCGCGTCCAGCCGTTGGCCGGGGGGTAGCGCGGCCAATACCCCGCGCAGCCGTAACGCCTCGTCCCGCAGGGCCGCCAGATCCACCCCGAACCATGCAGGCAGAAACGGGGCCAGATGCCCGGCACCGCGCTCCAGCAGGCGCAGCGCCCCGGCGCGGTTGCCGTTCTCCTCGTGCAGCAGGCCCACGGCGATTTGCAGGATGCCCTTGTACACGTCGCGCCGGGGCCGGGCTTCATCCAGCCACAGGTGTTCCAGCACCTCGTGGCAGGTGAACCACGCCCCGGCCTCGAACAGGGCCAGCGCCCGGTCGAAACGACGGATTTCGTCGGGGACACGGTCGTCCGGGGTACGGCTGTCTGGGGTACGACTGTCCGGGGTACGACTGTCGGACATTTCACCCTCCGGGGTACGCCCGCCCCCACCACCTTGCGGCGGCACGGCAACCTGAACATTTTGCGTCTTGTGGTCAGGCATGCAGCCTCCCCGGCGGCGGCGCGCCGTCACGACGTTCCCGACATTCCCGCTTCAGGAATGCCGCAATCGGCGGCGCTAGATCCCGAAGAACCGCCGGGCGTTCTCCCCGGCCACCGTCCACAGTTCGGCCACGTCCATGCCCCGCGCCTGGGCCACGGCCTGCGCGGTGAACACCATGTAGGCGGGTTCGTTGCGCTTGCCGCGATACGGAACCGGCGACAGGTACGGGCAGTCGGTTTCCAGCAGCAGCCGGTCCAGCGGCAGCGTGCGTGCGGCCTCGCGCAGGGGTTCGTTGGCCGGGTAGCTGACCGGGCCGGGCAACGACACATGCCAGCCGTGCGCCACGATGCGCGCGGCCTGCGCCGCGTCGCCGCCAAAGCAGTGCCACAGCAGCGGATAGCCGGAAAAACCCTCCTCCTCCAGCACCCGCATGGTGTCGTCAAAGGCATCGCGCGAATGGATCACCACCGGGCGGCCCACCTCGCGCGCCATGGCCAGCTGGGCGCGAAAGGCCGCGCGCTGGATGTCGGGCGGGCAGTCGTCCCAGTAGAAGTCCAGACCTATCTCCCCCACGGCGCGCAGGCGGTCATCCTGTGCGAATGCCGCGCGCATGGCGGCAAGGGCCGCGTCGTCACAGGCCTGCGCCTCGCACGGGTGGATGCCGAGCAGAAAGAACACCTCGGGCCGCTGCGCGAACAGGTGGCGGTTGGCCCTCCATTTTTCCGGGCCAAGGAACACGTTGCCCAACTGCGCCACCCCGGCGGCGCGGGCGCGGTCCAGCACGGCCTCGCGGTCGGCGTCGAACTCGCTGCCATCGAGATGGGCGTGCGATTCCACGCCGGTGCAGGGCAGCCCCAGGCTTTCCGGCGCGGGGCGTTCCGGTTTCTTCTTGGACATGATGCAAATTCCTTATGTGATGACGCACGCGGATGCGAAAGGCACGGGACCGGCGCCTTGATCGGCCCAGCAGGCGGCCCGGACAGGTGGCCCGGACAGGTGGCCCGGACAGGTGGACCAGACGAGGGGCAGACAGGCGGGCAGCGGCCCATGTGTCTGACGCGGGCGTCACGGATGTTCTATGGGTGCACGGGAAAAATGCGTCTTCGCGAGCAACCTGTCCAGTATGCAGACGCTCGCGGCAAGGCTGAAGAAAGACGCGGCTAGCTGCGCGCGGGGGGAAACAGCTCTCCCCTCTCCGCCCGCGCCCACAGCGCAAGCACCGCCTCGCGCTGACGTTCCAGCGAACAGGCCCGCGCCGTGGCAAGGCCCGCCCGGCGCAGCGCGGCCAGTTCCGGC
>NZ_VRYY01000045.1 GCF_015731765.1 Nitratidesulfovibrio oxamicus | reverse complement strand
GCGGTGATGTCGCCAACATGCGCGGTATGGCAGGCCGCAAGCTGGCGCGCGGCATCGGCCAGGGCGGCGGCGCGGACTTCCGGAGGAGTTTCGGCCCCCGCCAGCGGCAGCAGGCTTTTCACCCACGGCACGAAGCCGCCGCCCAGCACGGTGCGCCCGCCCAGGTGCGAAAGTTCGAGGTGGGTGTGGCAGTTGACCACGCCGGGCACCATGGTGACCTCGCCAAGGTCGGCCAGGGGCACGCCCGTGCGGCGTCGGAAGGCGCCCATGGGCTCCACGGCCTCGATGACGCCGCCGCGCAACCCCGAGAGCAGGCGGGCCGCGCCATCCGCGCCAGCAGGGACATCCGCGCCAGCAGGGACATCCGCGCCAGCAGGGACATCCGCGTTGGACGGCGCGCCGTCAGCCAATGCCGTTTGCCCGGTGCCGTCCAAGAAAACGCCCCGGATCACAACGACATGGTCGTCGAGAACGCGGGGCGGCGAAAACAGGTCGCGCGGGTCTCGTGACGGACCCTCACCTGAGAGGGGTATGACGCGTCGCGCGCGGACGGCGATGAGCATTGTCTGTACGGGGGGTTGGGTGTACAAGCCGGGCACGGTAGTCACCGGCACGTGGGGCATGCCGTTGGACGCATGCCCACAAGATAGTGTTCCACAATCGGGTGGGGATGTAAAGAAAACGGGCGCGCCCGCCGAACAGATGACGACGGATGGCCCGCAGGCAGCCGCACCGGTTGACGACAGCCCGCCTGCCGTCCCCCCTGATACCCTGTTATCCTGACCCGCTAACCCGCACCCCCGAGGTCTCGCAGGCCCGCAGTCTCGTTGTCCCGCAATTCCGCCCCTTCAGGGCGTACCCCGCCGCACCTTCAGCCGCGTGTCCCCGCGCAGATTCCCATGACCACACCGCACCGCAGCCTCTGCCTCATCCACGCCAACTGCCAGGGCGACCCGCTGGCGCAACTGCTGGCCGCCTCGCCGCAGTTTGCCGCGCGCTACGAAATCCGTCGATACACCAACTACCTGCGCGAGCGCGTGGCCCCCGCCGAACTTTCCGGCTGCGGGCTGTTCCTGTACCAGCATCTGGGCGAAAAGTGGGACGACCACGCCTCGGACAGGCTGCTGGCCATGGTCAACCCGGCGGCGCGGGTGCTGCGCCTGCCCAACATGCTGTTCACGGGCTACTGGCCCTTCTGGACCAACAAGAGCCCCATGGATTTCGGCGATGCGTTCCTGGACCGGCTGGTGTCCATGGGCCTCGACATGGCGGAAATCCTGCACGTGTACCTGCACGGCGACATCGCGGCCAAGTACGACCTGGACGCCATGCTGCGCGCATCGCTGGATGTGGAGCGGGACAAGGAACGCGGGGCGGACGCGACGGCAGGCGCGCAGCGGGGCAGGGCCGGTGGCGACGGCGGGAGGCATGGCCTTGACCGGGGTAACGACGCTGCCGCTGGCGCTGTGCCGGGCGGCATTCCTGCCGTGGTGGCCCCCACGGTGGAACTGGTGGAAACGCTGTGGAAGGAAGAACGACTGTTCGCCACCATCAACCACCCCAACCGGCGGCTGGTGCTGCACGTGACGGAAGGCGTGCTGGCGGCGCTGGGCATGGACCCGCTGCCCCCGGCGGTGCGCGACGGCTTCACCGACCCGTACCCGGAGTTCGAACTGCCCATCCACCCGCAGGTGGCCGCGCATCACGGGCTGGCATTCGGCGGGCCGGACGCCACGTACAACATCTACGGGCGGCGCATGACCTTCGAGGACTACGTGCGCCGCTACGCGGACTGCCGCCTGCGCGGCATCGACAATTTCATCGGATACTTGCAGCTGGTGTGAGCCGCCGGGGCAAGCCCCCGCGCGCTCCGGCGGCGTCATGCCGTGGGGTCATGCCGTGGCGTCATGCCGGTTGCCCGGCAGAGAGGCGACCCGTGCGCCGCATGGCGCGTCGAGCGTCGAACGTGGTGCCGCCGTGCCCCGTGGCTATGCCGGGGGCGCGGCGACGTTCGTTTGTCCGTTGAGTCCCAGCAGGGTGGCCGCGCTGGACAGCAGCACCTCTATCTCGCCGTCGGAAAGGTCCAGCCGCCGTTGCAGGCGGTGGCACTCGTCGGCGGGGTCGAACAGGGGGTAGTCGCTGCCGAACAGGATGCGCTCGCGGTCGTGCCGGTCGAAGATGGCGCGCAGGGTGGCGTCGTCGATGAACGAGAGGCTGCTGGAGGTGTCCATCCACACCTCGCGGCCCACCAGCGCCTCCAGCGCGTACTGCCAGTGCAGGTAACCGCCAAGGTGCGCGGCGATGAACCGGGCGCGCGGAAAGGCGTCCAGCAGGGCGGCCAGTTTGTACGGGCAGGAGGGGTTTTCCGCCGGGGGCAGCTTGTCGCCGATGTGGCACATGAACACGAAGTCGTCCTGCGCCGCCTCGATGATGGGCAAAAGGCGCGGGTCGTCCAGGCGGAAGCCCTGGAATTCCGGGTGCAGCTTCAGCCCCCGGATGCCCGCCGCGCGCAGCCGGTCCAACTGGTGCTCCCAGTCCTGATACTCCGGGTGCACGGTGCCGAAGGCCACCACCTCCGGGTGGTGGCGCTGCAATTCCACGGCAAAGGCGTTGGCGGGCACCACCTGTGCTGCGGCGGTGGCGGCGCAGTGCACCACCACGCCGTCCAGCCCGGCACGTTTGGCGCGGGGCAGCAGGTCTTCCACCACGCCTTCGCCAACGGGCGAGATGCCGTAATGCGATTCCAGCTGTTGCAGGACCTTGGACGCGATCTTGGGGTGGAAGGCGTGGGTGTGGACGTCGAGGAACATGGGCCTTGCCCTACGCCCGGTCCACTGACCAGTCAAGCGAGCAGGCACATTCGCCGCGTGAAGCATGCTCGAATATCGCCAAGAACGCCCGCGAGGCGCCGTGATCGCCCGTATCCGCCAGAATGAGACGCTATTTCAGCAGGTCGCGCAGCCAGCCGGGCACCGGCACCGGCTTGCCGTCACGGTTGATGCAGGCGTGCTGGGTCATGCCGTCGGCAAGCAACCTGTTGCGTCCCTCGTCCCGAATCTCGTACACGAAGGTCAGCGAGGCGCGGCCCCATTCACTGATGCCCGCGCGCACCTGGATCAACTCGTCGAATTTGGCCGGGCTGCGGTAGCGGCAGCGTGCCTCGCGCACCGGCAGGATGATGCCGCGCTCTTCCACGGTGGCATAGCCCATGCCCCGCGAGCGGATGAACTCGCTACGGGCACGCTCGAAGAAGTGCAGGTATTCCGCATAGTACACAACGCCCATCATGTCCGTTTCACCGTAGGACACGCGATGGGCCAACCAGATTTCCGGCACGGGAAAGCCGTCCATATGTTTCGCAACCTCCTGCCGCGTGGCGCGGCGTGTCGATTCGTACGCCATTTCGTGATGAAAGCCAAAACCGTGGGCGGCCTGCCCTGCTCCATGGCCTCGTCCTTGTCCACAATGCCATCTGCTGCGCCACCCGCTGCCGCATCCGGCTCATCCGCATTCGGACACGTCTGCGCGCCTGCATGCATCCGCACCGCCGGGGCGCTGCTGCTGGCGCTGGCCATTTCCGGCTGTGCCTCGCATGGGCCCCGGATTGCGGTCCCCGAGCCGGAAGTGCCCCCGACGGTGCAGACCCCGGCCCAGACGCGTCCGATCCAGGCGCGCCCGGCCCTGTCCCTGCCGCCGCTGCCCGCCTACACCGAAGCCTCTCCCGACGAGATCCGTGCCGCCATCGCAGTCATGGACCCGCGCAGCCAGGGACTTGCCTCGTGGAACGACCTTGCCCCGGCGCTGACCCAAAGCCTTTCCTACATGGCTACCCGCCCCGTCGGAGGCGTGGCGCTGGATCGCATGGGACTGCGCGTGACCAACGCGGACTTCATGGCCGCCCTGCGCCAGCTGTCCGGCCTGTTGCCCCAGTTGGACGTCAACCCCGGCCTGCTGGCCCAGCGGTTCCGCTGGCTGCGCGTGGACACCGCCTGGACCGGCTACTACGAGCCGGTGCTGCGCGCCAGCCGCACCCCCGCGCCCGGCTACACGCACCCCATCTACCGCACTCCGCCGGACATGCGCGTGACGGAAGTGGCCGGGGCCGGTTCCGGCAAGCAGCGCATGACCTTCCGCGTTGTGAACGGTCCCAGGGGGCGCGTGCTGCGGCCCTATTACGACCGCGCGGAAATCGACGCCGGGGCGTTGCGCGGCAAGGGGCTGGAACTGGCCTGGGCGGCGGACCCCGTAGACGTGTACATCCTGCAGGTGCAGGGTTCCGGCCGGGTCCGCTTTACCGACGGCAGCGAGGCCCGCGTGCTCTACGCCGCGCAGAACGGGCGGCCCTACGTGTCCATAGGGCGCATCCTGAAGGAACGGGGCGAACTGCCGCCCGACGGGGTGAACATGCCAGCCATCCGCCAGTGGCTGGAAAGTCACCCCGGCCAGGCGCGGGAACTCATGAACACCAACCCCAGCTATGTCTTTTTCCGGATGGAGGAAGGCAGCGCCAGCGGTCCGCTGGGCTGCACGGGCAGGCCGCTGACCCCGTGGGTAAGCCTGGCCACAGACCGATCCGTGCTGCCGTCCGGCGCGCTGCTGGCCTTTTCCGCTCCGGTGCCGCAACCCGCGGGTGGCGGCGCGGTGACCGGCCTTGGTCTTGCGCAGGATACCGGCGGGGCCATCAAGGGCTACCGCATCGACCTGTTCTGCGGCGCGGGCGACCACGCGGCCACCGTGGCCGGGCATCTGGATGCGCCGGGGCCTGCGTGGTTGCTGCTGCCCCGCACCCCTTAAGCAAATACCCGGCACGAAGCTTCTGCGCAGGAGACCTCCATGGACCCTCGCCAACCCGCGGAACGCATTCCCACCATCCTCGTGGTGGACGACGACCCGGTGGCCCGCACCGCCGTGTGCGGCTATCTGCGCGAGGCGGGCTATGCCGTGCGCGAGGCGGGCGGCGGCGCCGACGCACTGATCCTGTTCGGCACGCGCGGCGCGGACGCGGTGCTGCTGGATTGGCGCATGCCCGGCAAGGGCGGGGCCGAGGTGCTGCCCCGCATCGCCGCGCAAGACCCCACCGTGCCGGTCATCGTGGTGTCCGGCATCAGCGAGGTGCGGGAACTGGCGCGGGCCCTGCGTCTGGGCGCATGGGACTTCGTGATCAAGCCCATAGAGGACATGGCCGTGCTCGACCGGGCGCTGGTGCGCTGCCTGCTGCGGGCCGAACTGCTGCGCGAGCAGGGCCGCCGCCGCGAAACCCTGGAAGACCTGGTGCGCCGCCGTACCGAAGACCTGGAAGACGCAAACCGCCGCCTGCGCCGGGAAATCGCCGAGCGCCGGGAATTCGAACGGGCCCTGGCGGAGAGCGAGGAACGCTTCCGCCAGTTGATGGAGAACACCAGCGAGGTGTTCTGGGTGCGCGACCTGGCCAGCGGCCAGTTGCTGTATCTTTCCCCGGCCTACGAGACGGTGTGGGGACGTCCGGTGCAGGAGGCCATGCGGGGCGGGGCCACCCGGCTTCACACCGTGCACCCCGACGACAGGGAGGGCGTTGCCGCCGCCATGGCTGGCATCGCCACCTCGGCCACCCCGGTGGACGCGGAGTTCCGCATCATGCGGCCCGACGGCGGGGTGCGCTGGGTACATGTCCGGGCCTTTCCCGTGCGCGACGGCGAGGGCAACGTCTATCGCGTGGCCGGGGTGGCGGAGGACGTCACCGCCCGGCGCACGGCAGAGGAAGGCATACGGACCTCGCTGCGCGAGAAGGAAATCCTGCTGCGCGAGGTGCACCACCGGGTCAAGAACAACCTGCAACTCATCGTTAGCCTGCTGAACCTGCAAGCGGCCTATGCCGACGGAGCCGCCGACCGCGAGCGGTTCATCGAAAGCCGCAACCGCGTGGCCTCCATGGCCCTGGCTCACGAGGAACTGTACCGCGCCAACGACCTGGCCAGCGTCAACATCGCCGATTACGTGACGCGGCTGGCGCGTAAGCTGGTGCTGTCATCCGTGGATGCCGAGGTGGAGCTGGTGCTGGACCTGCCGCCGCTGTTCCTGCCGGTGTCGGCGGCCATTCCCTGCGGGCTGATCCTCAACGAACTGGTCACCAACGCCATCAAGCACGCCTTTGCCGACCGTGACGCGGGGCGCATCGCCATAGCCGCCCGGCGCGACGGGCGGCAGGTGGAAGTGCGCGTTTCCGACGATGGCGTGGGGCTGCCGGAAGGCTTCGACCCAGCCGGAGGCGCAACGCTGGGCATGCAGTTGGTGGGCAGCCTGGTGGCGCAACTGGGTGGGCGGCTGGAGGTGGCATCCGGACTTGTGGGCGCCACCTTTGTGGTGCGCTTCGAGGAAAACGAGGCCGAACCCTACGGGGCGGAAACGCCCGTTGCAACGGATGCACCCGGTATGCCCGGCGCCCTGGGTTCGTTGTCGGGCGGGGCGGGGCTGGTGGGGGCGTTCATCGCCCCGGACGACGAATAGCATGCTGCCGGAACCGGGCAGGGGGACTGGCAGGCGTGCAAAGTGGCCCCGGCGGGGCTGGCGGAATGTCGGACTGACGGCAGGTTTCCCATTCGTGCAGCGGGTACTCGCGAATAATTCATGATGCGGTGTTCCCCTTTCAGCGTGCGTAATCCCATTTTTCGCCAGCGCATGTTCTTTTTTTCTCTTTCGCCCGGTTTCGCCTTGACTTGCCGCGCTAGGGGGCGGAACATGACCTTGCACCGACCGGACGCTCAATGAGCGTCCATGCTGCCGATGCATGCCGAAATCTCCATTCTGCGCGTCACTCGTGCGGGAGGCCAGGCCATGCGAGCACGCCAAGTCCAGTCAGCCTTTCCCCTTCCTGCCCTCTACGCCCCCCGGACGCAGTCGCCTTGCCCCCTGGCCGTTTTCGCCCCGTTTCGCACTTTCGTGCGGCGGGGCGGTGTTGTGTCCAGTCGCGCCCAGTCCAGAAAGCCGCTGTTCCGGCGGCCCCTGCAACGCGCCGCCATTGCCATTCCGCGCGGGCGTCGCAAACCCGGTGGGCGACGGAAGCCGCCTGCCGGTCCTGTCGGGCCAAGCCCGAGGAGGCACCATGAGTTTCGCTGATATCGGTTCCATTGTCGTTGGCGTCATCGTGCTCGGCATCATTGGGTACTTCATGTACACCAAGGTCGTGAAGCACTAGTCGACACAGCCCGCATCGACCCGGCCCACCGGCCAGCCCTGCCAGACCGACCGGCGTGACATGCCCCGCCGATGCCCATACCGGCGCCCTTCATTTGCGTGAAGGGCGCCGTTTCAAGTTGTGTAAAGAGAACGGCATGTTGAAGTTGATCGTGATAATCAGACACAAAAATCAAAAAATATTGTCACGATTCGGTGACGGATGCTAGCGTTGCTGAATCCGCGTTTTCCGCCTGTTCCGGTCGACTTTACCCGGATGGGGTGGATACGAGGTGTTGACAGTGATTTTCAATATCAAATAGGGTGGCATTTCCCGCGCGGCACAGGGCTGCCGAGGATGGCTGCCGGGTATTGGCCGAGAATGGCCGGTCGCGTGACGACGCACTCATCACAAGGAGACGGGAATGAACGAGAGCTACAAGTACGGGTTGTATTTCGTGGGTGGCGTGGCGCTGGGTGCCCTGGGTGCGGTGATGCTGGGCCGGGGCAAGTTCGACATTCGCCCGGCCATGGCCGACCTGCTGAGCCACGGCTTTGACCTGAAGGACAAGGCGTCTGCCTACGCGGAAACCGTGCGCGAGCACATGGAAGACATCGTGGCCGAGGCGGAGCACGTGCACAAGCAGCGCAAGGACGCCGCCGAAGCCGCTGCACCCGAAGCCGCTGCCGAAGCCGCCAAGGCCTAGCCCGGACTGATCGGACAGAAACCGGATTGCTCTCCGACCACATTCGCAACGGACGAGGCGCATGGACTATCGCATAGCACACGAACTGCCGGGGCGCCTGCGCCTGCGCTGCGCCCCCGGTTCGCTTTCCCAGGAACGGGCGCATGACCTTGTGGCCCGCATCGTGGCCGTTGACGGCGTGGCAGAAGCGCACGCCACCTCCACCACCGGCAGCGTGCTGGTTCGCTACGCCCGCCCCGCCGCGCGGGGCGAGGTGCTGGCCGTGGTGGACGGCTTTGTGGCTGGTGGCGCACCGCGCCGTATGTCGGGTCGCAAGGCCGGGGCCTCCGAACGCCCGGTCGGGGCGCGCGCGTCTGCGGACAAGTCATCAGACAAGTCACCGGGCAGGTCGCCTGAGAGGCCCGGCGCCAAACCCGGAGCAGGCGGCGGCAAGGGCTCGGACAGGAGGGCAGGCAAGTCCGCCCCTTCGTCCGCGACAGACACCGGCCCCGCCGCTGGCGCTGCA
>NZ_VRYY01000055.1 GCF_015731765.1 Nitratidesulfovibrio oxamicus | reverse complement strand
AGTCGGCCAGGCGCTCGGCATCGCGGCGCAGCATCCACGCATAGGCCAACAGGTGGTGGCCAAGGCTTACCGGCTGGGCGGGCTGCATGTGGGTGCAGCCTGGCAGCAGCGTGTTCGCATGCTCGCCCGCGCGCTCTGCCAGCACGGCCACCAGGTCGCGCGCAAGGCCGCGCCAGGCGCGGATGCGGTCGGACACGAACAGGCGAAAGTCCAGCGCCACCTGGTCGTTGCGGCTGCGGCCCGTGTGCAGCTTCTTGCCCACATCGCCCACCAGTTCGGTGAGGCGGCTTTCGATGTTCATGTGCACGTCTTCCAACTCGCGCTGCCAGACAAAGATGCCGCCTTCAATCTCGGCCAGCACCATGTCCAGGCCTTCGACGATGCGCGCGGCCTCGTCCGCCGTCAGCACGCCCTGCTTCGCCAGCATGCGCGCGTGCGCCTTGGAACCCGCGATGTCCTGCGCGTACAGGGCGCGGTCGAACGACACGGACTGGGTGTATTCCTCGACCAGGGCGGCGGTGGCCTGACGGAACCGCCCCCCCCACATCTTCTTTTCGGCCATTGCTGGTCCCTGCCGTTGCGGCGGCTTGGTACGCGCAAGGCCCCCCATACGGGAGGCCCCACGGAACATGCTGAACGTATTGACCGGCGAAGGGGCGCCCCTTCGTTCGGCGTACTAGTCCTTCTTCACCCGCTGCGCGTAGCCACGCACGCGCAGGCCCTGCAGCTTGATGAAGCCCGCGGCATCGGCGTGATCGTAGGTGGCGCAGTCTTCGAAGGTGGCCAGGTCGTGGCAGTACAGGGTGTTGGGCGAAGTGCGGCCCACCGGGAAGGCATTGCCCTTGTACAGCTTGAGGCGCACGGTGCCGTTGACGGTTTCCTGCGTCTTGTCGATGAACGCCTGCATGGCCTCGCGTTCCGGCGCGAACCAGAAACCGTTGTACACGGCTTCGGAGTAGCGCGGAATCAGCTGGTCGCGCAGGTGCATGGATTCGCGGTCCATGCAGATGCCTTCCAGGTCGCGGTGGGCGATGTGCAGCACGGTGCCGCCGGGGGTTTCGTAAACCCCGCGCGACTTGATGCCCACGAAGCGGTTTTCCACCATGTCCAGGCGGCCGATGCCGTGCCTGCCCCCGATGGTGTTCAGGGTGCGGATGATGGTGGCCGGGCTCATGGCTTCGCCGTTGACGGCAACCGCATCGCCCTTCTTGAATTCTATGGTGATGTATTCCGGCGTGTCCGGGGCCTGTTCAACGGGCACGGCCATGACGTGGCTGTTGGGACCGGGTTCGCACCACGGGTCTTCCAGTTCGCCGCCCTCGAAGCTGCAATGCAGCATGTTGCGGTCCATGCTGTACTGCTTGGACGAGGTGGACAGCGGAATGCCGTGCTTTTCCGCAAAGGCGGTCAGGTCGGTGCGCGAGCGCAGATCCCAGATGCGCCACGGGGCGATGACATCCAGATCCGGGGCCAGGGCGTTGACGGCAAGTTCGAAGCGCACCTGGTCGTTGCCCTTGCCGGTGGCGCCGTGGGCCACGGCCTGCGCGCCTTCGGCGCGGGCGATGTCCACCAGGCGCTTGGCGATGAGCGGACGGGCGATGGAGGTGCCCAGCAGGTAGCGCCCCTCGTACACCGCGCCGGAGCGCATCATGGGAAAGATGAAGTCGCGCGCGAATTCCTCGCGCAGGTCTTCCACGTAGGCGCGGCTGGCGCCGGTGCGCAGGGCCTTGGCGTCCACGCCGTCCAGGTCCTCTTCCTGCCCCAGGTCGGCGGTAAGGGTCACCACCTCGCAGCCGTAGGTGACGGCGATCCACTTCAGGATCACCGACGTATCCAGCCCGCCGGAATAGGCGAGCACGACCTTCTTGATAGCCTTGGCCATGTCGTTTCAGCCCCGTTGTACGCTATGTTGTGCGGTATGCGTCGCGCGGCGCGTGCCGTGGCGCGGTGTTATTCCGAGAACGCCCACTCCAGAATGGCCTTCTGGATGTGCAGGCGGTTTTCTGCCTGGTCGAAGATGATGGAGGCCGGGCCCTCCATGACCTCGTCGGTCACTTCCTCGCCCCGGTGGGCGGGCAGGCAGTGCATGAACTTGGCGTCGGGCGCGGCAAGGGCCATCATTTCGGTGTCGATGCAATAGCCCTTGAAGGCGGCCTCGCGCTTCTTCTGCTCTTCTTCCTGCCCCATGGAGGCCCACACGTCGGTGTTCACGTAGTGCGCGCCCTCCACCGCCATGCGCGGATCGTGGGTCAGGAATATCTTGGCCCCGGCGTTCATGGCGTAGCCCAGCAGGTCGCGGTCGGGTTCGTAGCCTTCGGGGAAGGCCATGAACAGCTCGAACGGAAAGTACACGGCTGCCTCGATCCACGAATTGGCCATGTTGTTGCCGTCGCCCACCCAGGCCACGCGCACCGTGGACAGGTCGGGAGTGCGTTCGTACATGGTCAGCACGTCGCCCATGACCTGACAGGGGTGCCCTTCGTCGGTCAGGGCGTTGATGACCGGGATGGAGCCGTATTCGGCCAGTTCGGTGATCTTGGACTGCCCGAAGGTGCGCACCACCATGCAGTCGGCATAGCGCGAAAGCACGCGGGCGGTGTCGCGCAGGGGTTCGGAGCGGCCCAGTTGGCTTTCCGCCGGGGTCATGAAGATGGTGGAGCCGCCAAGGTGGCGCACCGCCATCTCGAACGACACGCGCGTGCGGGTAGACGCCTTTTCGAAGATGAGGATGGCGGTCTTGCCTTCCATGATCTTGCCCCGGTGGGCAGTGTCCTTCATTTCCTTGGCGCGTTGCAGCAGCTTCCAGGCGCCCTCGTAGCCGAGATCCCTGATTCGCGTGAAATGTCTGGGCATGGCTCCATCCTTGTGTTGCGGCACTGCGAGACGTGATGCGGAAAAGGGTTTCCTAGCCTCAAAGCCCGCCGCTTGTAAAGAATGCGGCCCGGCGCGGGGCGGAAGGGAAAGATGGTGGCGGGGGTGGGGCCTGCAGGACGGCGGGAAGCCTGCACGGGTGATGGCAAGAACGGCAGCATGACAGCAAGGACGCAAGCCGCAGGGCCAGCGGGAATTGACGCCCGCCCGCCCCTGTGATGAAACCGCCCCATGAGCACCAGACCCGACGACACCGGCAAGCGCCCGGCACCCGTTACCCCGGATGCCCCCACCGTGCATACCGACCACGTACGCGGCTATCGCAAGCGCACCGCCCGCCACCCGGACGAGGTGGTCTTTCAGGTGGTGGTGGAGGAAACCGACCTGTGGGTGACCGTACGGGCGAGCCAACCCGACCAGCCCGACCTGCCCGACCTGCCCGACCTGCCCGACCTGCCCGACCTGCCGGACAGGATCGCCGCCTACGTCACCGAGTTGCGCGGCCAGATCAAGGCGTGGATGCTGCTTGCGCCAGACTTTCGCACCAGCCTCGTGCCCGTGCCCACGCCCGCCAGTGCGCCGGAAGTGGTCCGGCGCATGGCGCACGGGGCCGACATCGCCGGGGTTGGCCCCTTTGCCGCCGTGGCGGGCACCGTGGCCCAGATGGTGGCGGAACGCTTTGCCCCGGTGTCGCCGGACATCATCGTTGAGAACGGCGGGGACATCTACATCTGCTCGCAACGTGACCGGGTGGTGGGCCTGCTGCCCGACCCGGCCAGCGGCGAGATGATCGGCGTGGTGGTGAAGGCGGCGGACTGCCCGGTCTCGCTGTGTTCGTCGTCGGCCACCATTGGCCATTCGCTGAGCCTTGGCGTTGGCGACATCGCGGCGGTGCGGGCGCGCGACGCCAGCCTGGCCGACGCGGCTGCCACCCTGTTCGGCAACATGCTGCTGGGACCGGACGATGTGACCCGCGTGACCGAACGCGCCGCCGCCATGGCACACCTGGGCATAGAGGGCGTGTACGCCCAGTGCGGCGGCCGCGTGGGCATTTGGGGGAATATGGAGCTTGCCGTGGCATGATCTGCGGCACGCGAGGCCCGTGAGAACCATGGACTCGGGGACGCAAGGGGCCGGGCGCAGGGGCGCAGGGCGGGAAACGGTGCGCGCCGCAGCCCGCTATCGGGATTCGTAGCTTTCCTTGATATTCCTGAACAATTCCAAAAGAAAGCGATCCGGCACAGTGTCGCCGTTGATGGCAAGGCGCGAAAGCCGGGTAACGTGGTTGCCGCTGGGCGTGGTGACCGGCTGCAAGGTCAGCTCGTGGGTACGGCTGCCGCCCTGCCTGCCGCTGGCGGGTTCGTCCGTGGTCAGGCGCAGCACCCAGGCTGAATTGGAACGAGTCCAACCCATGGTGACGCGATGCCGCCGGGCGGCGTGACGGTCCACCAGCGTCAGCAGTTCACGCAGGGTGAACGCCTTGTCGCGCCCCGACACCCCCAGATATTCGCCGTTGCGCCGGATGACCAGCGGCCTGTCGAACAGGGTTGCGGGCGGCGTGGCAGCCGAATCCTTGCCGGACGCGGCCCGCGCGCGGCCCGATTCCGTCTGCGAGGCGGAAGCGCCGGAGGCCGAAGGGCCGTCGTTCCGCGCGTCGGCACCGGATGGGTCCTGCCCGGATGTGGCTTGACCGGGGGCGTCTTGACCAGTGGCATCTTGGCCGAAATCGTTCCGGGTGGCCCCGGTTGCATCGGCGTGCACGCCATCTTCGGCCGGACCTTCTGCCCCGCCTACGCCGCACCGGTCCTCTTTGGCACCGTCTGCATCGCCTCCCGCAGGTCCGGCCCCCGCAGGCCCCGACACCACCGCATAATAATCGTCCACCAGCCGGGTGACGGCTTCGGTGCGTTCGCGGCGCAACAAGTCCAGAGCTTCGTCCAGCCGGGCCGCCCGCTCGTCAAAGGCGACCAGCAGCGCGTCGCGGTCGGCGCGCAGTTCCTCCATCTGGCGACGCAGGCTGGAAAGTTCCGCCAGCATGTGCCCCTGCACCTGAAGCATCGTGGCCATGCGGTCGAGCATGCCGGGCAGCCCTTCCACGGCGGGTTCCGCAGGGGCAGGAGCCGCCGGGTGCGAAACATCATCCGGCGAGTGGTCGCGCACAAGGCTTTGGTCCGACATGACGTCGGGTGCGCGGAACCTGTCCCGCAGGTGCGGTTCCGCCCCGGTGCCGGATGCGCGTGCGGCTGCCTTGGCCCCCGCCTGTCCGCCCGAGTGCCCCCCATGAAGGCCGGACCGGCCCGATTCCCCCTGCTGGCCATGCTGCCTCACGGGGGCATGCAACGCGGTCACCAGTTCTTCCAACCTCTCCTCAATCTGCTCTGCCGCCACGTTGCGCGTGTACATGCTCCTGATCTCCCTGAAGATGTCCAGCACATGCACGGGATAGCGCAGCCGCCTGCCCCGCCCTTCTCCGGCGGGCAGAAAGCGCGCGAACCTGTCCTTGTAGTAGGCGATACTGGAGGGGGGCACATCGAGGCGGCGGGCGATTTCGCGGAGGGTCAGCAATTCGCGGATCATGAGGACGCGCTCCAGTTCTTGTTGTTGCACAGTTGCGCGACCGGGAGCATTTTGTCAAGAAATCCGCATAAAAATATTGTCTAGAAAATTGTCCAGCAACCTTCGGACATTGGCACACCCCCTCGCTATCTGATGCCGCAATGCCGTGCACGACACCGAAAGGCAAAGTACCACAGCGGGAGGGTCAGTGCCGTGCGTTGCGCTAATCCTGACAGCCTGGCAAGCAAGGCAGAAGGCTGGGTGCCCGTCAGGCGAGATGGCGGCGGCAGAATGATGCCCCCGGACAGGGGCGCCATGCCTCGCCGCCAGATTTGGGACATGCGGGAGGACGTGGCCGGGTTGCCCACCGACAACGAACACCTGCCATCGGCGGCAAGCCGCCCTCGTGCGTGCGATTCCCTGCCCGCCCGCCACATGGCACCCGCCCCCCCACAACCCCCTTGACTTCCCTTGCCAACTTCCATAACTAGCACATCTCGCTTCTGCGGAGGCAACCGCCGCAAGCACGCGTGCAGACCGGCCCGATGGCACGGACTGTGCGTAACTGCCGGAGTAACTCAGTTGGTAGAGTAGCTGATTCGTAATCAGCAAGTCGTGAGTTCAAGTCTCATCTCCGGCTCCAGAACAAAAGCAAGGGGTTAGGCATCAGCCTAACCCCTCTTTTCGTGCACTGCGACTTCGCCGTCAGGTTCCATGCCGCCGGTAGGCATTGCGACCACCGCGCTTGGCTTCGTACAGGGCCGCGTCCGCCTCGCCCAGCAGGGCGTCCAGGTCCTGCGGTCCGGCGGGCACGCGGCAGCTTCCGCCCACGCTCACGGTGAACACCACCGCCCTGCCCGCTTCCGCCGCCTGTTGTCCGGCCTGCTCCAGCCCCTGCCGGATGCGCTCGCCCACAAGGTCGGTCACCCCTTCGTCCGCGCCGGGCAGCAACGCCGCAAACTCCTCGCCACCGTAGCGGCAGGTGGCGTCATAGCCACGCACCAGCGTGGGCAGCACCTCGCCGATGCAGCGCAGCACCGCATCCCCCACGGAGTGGCCGTGGGTGTCGTTGACCCGCTTGAAGTGGTCCACGTCGAAAATCAGCACACCCAACGGAGTACCCTTGCGCGCCGCAAGGGCCAGAGACGGTTCCGCGGCGGACAGGAAATGGCGGCGGTTGTGCAGTCCGGTCAGGGCGTCGGTGGTGGCCAAACGGTGGATGTGCGCCTCGTACCGTTCGCGCAGCACCACCACGAACCACACGCACCCGATGAACGCCAGTGCCTGCAACAGCAGCAGCCCCACCATTTCCATGTGCGGCACGGCGGGAAGGTCCGTCCCTTGATGCCTGGCCAGCAGGTAGCCTCCCCTGGTCAGCGCGAACACCGCCACCAGCAGGTACGCGCCGCCGGCCACCCGGTAGAGGCGTTGCGACTTCACGTCGCGCGCGGCCAGCAGCAGTGCCCCGCACGGCAGGAACAACATTGCCGCCGCCAGTGTCTGGACGAAGACCCGCACCTCGAAAGGGCGCCCGGCCACGGCCACCGCCAGCAATGCGTGCAGCCCCACCAGACCGCCCAGCCAGGGCAGCACCCGCTCCGGTCTACCGGTGCGCACCCGCAGTATGGCCAGCGCCTCCATGCCCAACCCCACCAGCAGCAGGTAGCGGAACGGCGACAACACCGCCGAAGCCGTGTCGGCAAGGCCAAAGCCCAGCCAGCCCGCGGCCTGCATGCCCTTGCCCCATGCCAGCAGCCGCAGGTCGTGCCGGTCGCCATCCAGATGGCCGTGCACCAGCAGCAGCCCCACGGTAACGGCGCAAAGCACGCAAAGAGCCATGGACAGGGAGGCCATGGGTCATCCCCCTTGTGGTTGGCGCCTTACCCGCCCCTTGGGGCAGGTGCGCGGGGCAAGGCGGCGCGGTTACAGTCCGGAACGCATCAGGGCCTGGGCAGCACCTCGTGCAAGGCAGCCGCCACAGTATCGGCCAGGGCCGCCGCCAGCACGCCTTGCGCGGTGACCATTGCGGCATGATCGCCACCGGCGGGCCGCCGCTCGACCACCCGCCCCCGGCGCAACGTGGCTCCGGAGCGGTCCAGCAGCGCCCACCAGGCGTCCAGCACCACCGCTCCGCCCAGGCTGCCGTCCAGCCGGTTCACGTCCACGGCCACCCGGATGTCGGCATCTTCGGCACTGGCGCCGGGAAACACCAGGACGTGGCCTCCCCCCAGTGCGCGAGAAATATCTTCCGCCAGCACGCGGGGCAGGCTTTCGGCCAGCGGCTCGGCCCAGCGGTCGAACTCCGCCAGGGCCAGACGCACCCCGTCACCTTCGCGGGTGACGATCTGCGGGCGGTCCAGATACGAAGGCACGCTGACAGGCCCCACAGCCACCTTGGCCTGGGGCGCACCGGGCACGCTGCGCATGTCCCCCGGCGCGGGGGGCGAAAGCAGATAGAAGCGCGTGGCGGCGCTGCTGCCCGCACAGCCTGACAACAACAGGCATGCCAGCAGCAGGGCGGCCACGCCAGGCATGATGCGTGCGCCTAATGGAAAACATGCGCCAGATGAAAAACGTGCGCCCGATGGGATACGTGCACAGGCCGTGGCGGACACGTCTGACGAACCGGAACGGAAAACAGGATGCATTACGCAGCGTGGGCGATGCTCGGCAGCGTTCATCAGCGGTAGTCTCCTTTGCCTCGCAGCAAGGCCTCGGGGTGGCGTTCCAGATACTCGGCCAGTGCCCGCAGGGACCGGGCGGCGGCCCCCATTTCGCGCAGGGCCTGCTGCACTTCGGTCATGGTGCGCGAATCGTCGCGGATGGTGGAGTGGGCGGCGGCCAGCGCCGCCTCGGCCCGCGTGGATGCGGCGGCCAGCGACTTCAGCGTCTGGGTGGTCTGGGCCAGGGCGTCCGGCAACTGGCGGTCCAGCTTGTCGGCCAGCGCACCATAGCGTTGCGCGGCCCCGGCCAGTGACTGGCCAACGGGGCCCACCTGCCCGTTCACCGAGGCCACCAACTGCCGCACATCCTTCAGCGTGTCGTTGAGATTGGCGGCGGTGTCGGCCACCACGGGCGAGTTGATCATCTTGTTCAGCCCGGCCACCGCCTCGTTCAGTTGCGCCATGATGTTATCTATGGGCAGGTTCTGGAGGGTGCGGGTCAACTCCTCCATGGGCGATGGCAACGTGGGGATTTCACGCAGGGCTCCATCGCCGCGCAGCACCAGCGGGCTGCCCGGCTCGAAATCCAGTTCGATCATCAACTGCCCGGTGACGAAGCTCTGCAACGTCAGCCGCGCCCGCAAGCCCTTTTCCACCAGCAGGTCCAGCATCTTGCCATCCGCCTGCCGCTGGGCCGCGGTGCCGTCCTTCATGTTCAGGACGCGCTCCGGCTCGAACTCGATGAATACAGGAATGAAGAATTCCAGTGTATTGGGGTCGTGCAGCAGCCGGATTTCCGTCACACTGCCTATGGGCACGCCGCGAAAGACCACGGGTGCGCCGATGTTCAGCCCCCGCACCGACCCCTTGAAGTAGAGCACCAGTTGGGGCCGGTCCTTCATGAATCTGCCGGAGCCGAACAGCAGCACCGCCGCCGCCAGCAGCGCCAGCGCCCCCATCACGAACGCGCCGAGCATGGCCTTGTTGGCTTCGCGCGCCATTACCGTTCCTCCTTGCCACAGGATGATGCATCCGGCCCTGGTCCGGCTTCGTCCGCGCAATGCGTTTCGCCCTGCGGTGCCGCCTCGCGCGGTTCGGGCCTGCGCGCTGCGCCCATGGACGATTCGCCCCGGGTCAGGAAGCGCACGGCCTTGGGGTCGCGCGCCTCGCGCAGGATGTCGTTGGGGTTGCCGCTGGCGGTCATGGTGCGCGTTTCCACGTCCAGGAACACCGAATTGGTGCCGATGGCGAAAATGGACGCCAACTCGTGCGTGACCACCACGATGGTGGTGCCCAGACTTTCGCGCAGTTCCAGGATCAGGTCGTCCAGCAGGCGTGCGCTCACCGGGTCCAACCCTGCCGACGGCTCGTCGAAGAAGACGATCTCCGGGTCCAGCGCAAGCGCCCGGGCCAGCCCGGCCCGCTTGCGCATGCCTCCGCTGATCTCCGAAGGGTAGAACCGCTCGAAGCCCGCCAGCCCCACCAGGGCCAGCTTGAAGGACACGATGTCGGCGATCTCGGCCCGGGTGAGCCTGGTGTACTGCTCCAGCGGCAGGGCCACGTTCTCGGCCAGAGTCATGGAACTCCACAGCGCGCCGCTCTGGTACAGGATGCCCGCGCGGCGCATCACCGCATCGCGCACTGCCGACGTACCGCCCCAGAAGTCGGTTCCGCCGTAATGCACGGCGCCGGAGGCGGGCTGCTTCAGCCCCACCAGCACCTTGAGCAGGGTGGACTTGCCGCAGCCGCTGCCGCCCATGATGATGAAGATGTCGCCACGCCGGATGTCGAAATTCAACCCGCGCATGAGCACGAACGTGCCGTACGACACGGTCAGGTCGCGCACCCGGATGTGCGGCGCGGGGGGGGGGATGGCGGAAGATGGCGCGGTCTGACCCGTATGGCTCATATGCCCAGCACCTCGCAGGCCACGGTGATGAACGCGGTGCACACGATGATGGACACGATGCCGCTGACTACCGCCGCCGTGGTGGCTGCGCCCACCGCCGCGGCGCTGCGTCCGCAGCGCATGCCGTGGTAGCAGCCGCATAGCGCCACCACCACGCCGAATACCGCCCCGTGGGTGATGCCGATCCACACGTTGGCCATGGTCATGGCCTCGCGCGTGGCGTTCAGGTATTCCATGGGGCTCAGGTCCAACATGAACACCCCCACGATGAACCCGCCCGCCATGCCCATGAGGTCCGCGTAGACGGTCAGCAGCGGCAACATCACCACCAGGGCCAGCAGGCGCGGCAGCACCAGCTGTTCCACCGGGCGCAGGCCCATGGTGGCCAGTGCGTCCACCTCTTCGTTGACCTGCATGGTGCCCAGGATGGCCGCATAGGAGGCCCCTGTGCGCCCGGCCATGGTGATGCCGGTCATGATGGCCCCCATCACCCGCACCATGGCAATGGCCACCAGGCTGGCCACGTAGATCTGCGCACCGAACACCCGCAGTTGCACCGCGCCCACGAAGGCCAGGATGAGTCCCACCAGCAGGCTGATCAGCGAGACGATGGGCAGCGCGGAGGAACCGCTTTCGGACATGAACTGCAACAGGTCGCGCCGCCGCATGTCCGCCTTGCCGCTCGCCAGCCGGTACAGGGCAAAGGCCACCTCCCCGATGAAGTCCAGGGTGGACCCCACCGGCTTGGGCAGGGCCAGCACCGCTTCACCGATGCGCTCCAGCAGGCCTGGCCGCGCATCGCCACGGGCGGCCCCGGCGCGCTCCGGTACGGCAAAGGACAGGTCCACCAGCCGGGTCAGCCCGGCGGGCAGGCCGCTGGTATCCACGGAAAGGTTGCGTTCGCGGCAGGCGCGGACAACCCCGGCCACGAAAATGGCCAGAGTGCTGTCCCAGTCACCCAACCCCTCCGCCGCCAGGATCACGCACGCAACGCCCGGCTCGCGCAGCCGCGCCATGGCCGTTTTCCGCGCCGCGTCGTCCGGCGGGGCAGCCAGGCTCCATGCCCCCCCCACGGCCAGGCGCAGGCAGACGGCGCCCTGCGTTCCGGAACTGGTGATGGCGAGTGTGGCGGGCTGTGGCATGCGATGTCCGGTATGCGTTGGGGCAGGCTGACTGTTGGAGCGCGGGGTCTGCCTGGTGCGCAGTCTAAGTGCGGGCGGCCCTGCCTGCCGCTCGCTCGGTCGTCCGGCCCGTTCCATCCCGGCCCGTCGGGTCCCTGTCCGCTGCCCTTGCGGACCTACGGACGCAGGTTGCCCGTCTTGAATTCCGCCAGCCGCTTGCCCACCACCCCTGCCCAGTATGTGCAGGCGTCCTTGGCATCCTGCATGGATCCGCGCAGGGGGGCCTTGGTGCCGCTGCGGCGGTCCACCGCCGCGGCCAGTTGCGCGCTGGTCGCGCCATCGAGCATTTCCATTTCCACGGCGGCCTCGCCCGTGCCGATGTGTTCGCCGCCCACGGCGCGGGCGGCGCCGGACACCGCGATGCCGATGGGCACAACGGATGTCAGCGTGCCGCTTACAGGCTCGCCGGGCACCAGGCCGGTCAGGGCGGTGCGCAAAACCAGCACGCGCGGGCCGGGTTCGGCCACCACGCGGTAGCTCTTGCCCACCTCGCGCACCAGGGCGTCGCCAAAAAAGGTCAGCAGTTCGTCCAGTTCCTTGCCATCCACGCCCTTGAAGGGCGCGTCGGGCTTGATCCAGGCCTTGGGCCGGTCGATGACCACGGCGTCGTAGTCCCTGGCGCTGATGCCGGACTTGATCCAGACCAGCCCGGCCTGATCATCGCGCCCCTTCTTCAATTTTCCGTAATCCTTGAGAAAACCCGAAGGCTTTGCCTCCATCTTGTGCGCTGCGCAGCCGGTGACGGCAAGCAGCAGGACCAGGGCGATGCACGACGTGATGCGGCTAATGCTGGTCATGGCTACCTCTCGCGGGCGTTTCGGGTTGCGCCTTGGCGGGTTGCGGCGTGCCACGTTCGCTCAGGCGTTGGATGACGGTGAAGAAGACCGGCACAAACATGACGGCAAGGAAGGTGGAGGCCAGCATGCCCCCGAACACCGCCGTGCCCAGGGCCCGCTGGCTGGCCGAACCTGCGCCCGAGGCGGTGAGCAGCGGCACAACGCCCAGGATGAACGCGAACGAGGTCATCAGGATGGGCCGCAGCCGGGCGCGGGCGCCTTCCACGGCGGCCTCGGGGATGGACAAGCCCTTGTGCATGCGCAATTCCCGCGCAAACTCCACGATGAGGATGGCGTTCTTGCTGGCCAGCGCGATGAGCAGCACGATGCCGATCTGGGTGTAGACGTTGTTGTCCATGCC
The DNA here is from genome assembly GCF_015731765.1 of Nitratidesulfovibrio oxamicus. GTDB lineage: Bacteria > Desulfobacterota > Desulfovibrionia > Desulfovibrionales > Desulfovibrionaceae > Cupidesulfovibrio > Cupidesulfovibrio oxamicus. Next base: position 13,318 of record NZ_VRYY01000055.1, on the reverse strand, counting down.
GCGCGCGGACACGGCGATGCAGGTGCCCAAAAGGGCCAGCGGCACCACAAGGATGATGGCCGCCGGGGCCGACCAGCTTTCGTACTGGGCGGCCAGCACCAGGAACACCAGCAGCACCGCAAGGCCGAACACCGCGAAGGCCTCGTTGCCGGTGGCCTTTTCCTGGTAGGCCATGGTGGTCCACTCGAACCCCATGGTCGACGGCAGGGTGCGCCGGGCCATGTCCTCCATCAGGGCCAGCGCCTGGCCGGAGCTGAAGCCCGGCGCGGCAGAGCCGATCAGCGAGGCGGCGGGGTACAGGTTGTAGCGGGTCACCACGTCGGGGCCCACCACGTCGCGCACGCCGGTCATGGCCCCCAGGGGCACCATGCGGCCATCCGCGTTGCGCACCTCCAGTTGGCCGATGTCCCCGGCCTCCAGCCGATAACGGCTGTCGGCCTGCACGCGCACCTGGTACGCCTTGCCGAACTTGTTGAAGTCGTTGACGTACGATGAACCAAGATAGGCCTGCATGGTGCTGAACACGTCGCTCAGCTGCACCCCGTGGTCCTTGACCCTGGTGCGGTCCACGTCCACGTACAGTTGCGGAGTGCGGGCGGTGTAGGTGGTGGCCACCCCGGAAAGGCCCGACTGCCCCCGGCCCGCCCCCATCATCTGGTAGGCGGCGTTTTCCAGCGCCTGCGCCCCGGTGGCGGCACGGTCCTGCACCATCATCTCGAAGCCGCCCGCGTTGCCCAGCCCCTGGATGGGCGGCGGCGTGACCACCATCACCATGCCTTCCTGGATGGTCCCGGTCTTGCGGCGCAGGTCTGCCACCAGTTTGTCCTGCGTCAGGTCGCCCCGTTCGGCCCAGTCCTTGTACATGACGAAGACCGTGGCCGAGTTGGGGGTATTGGCGTTGTTCAGGATGGACATGCCGCCGAAGGTGATCCAGTTGGCCACGCCCGGTGTTTCGGCAAGGATGGCATCAAGCTTTGTCGTCACCTCGCGGGTGCGTGACTGCGACGACGCGCCCGGCAGTTGCACCGCCACCAGCGCGTAGCCCTGGTCCTCGTCGGGCAGAAAGCCCGTGGGCAGTGTGGAAAAGAACCAGAAGGTGGCCGAGATCAACCCCACGAAAACCAGCATGGTGGTCCAGGCGTGGTGTACCATGGTGGTCAGCAGCGCCACGAAAAACCGCTCCACCGCGTCGTACACCTTGTTGAAACCACGGTAGAAGGCGTTGCGCCCCGGCACGATGGGCTTCAGGAACAGGGCGCACTGGGCGGGGGTCATGGTGGCGGCCAGCAGCGCGCTGACCAGCGCCGTGGAGGCGATGACCAATGCGAACTGGCGGTACAGTTGCCCGGTGATGCCCGACATGAACGAGGCGGGCAGGAACACGCACGACAGCACCAGGGTGATGCCGATGATGGGGCCGAACAGCTGCACCATGGCCTTCACGGTGGCGTCGCGCGCCGAATCGCCGTGCTCCATGTGGTGCGCCGCCCCTTCCACCACGATGATGGCGTCGTCCACCACGATGCCGATGGCCAGGATGATGCCGAACAGGGTCACCAGGTTCACCGAGAAGCCCAGGGCCATCATGGCCATGAACCCGCCCAGAATGGTGATGGGCACCACGGTGGCGGGCACCAGCGTGGCCCGCCAGTCCTGCAGGAAGATCAGGATCACCGCCAGCACCAGCACGGCTGCCTCGAACAGGGTGTGGTACACCTGCTCGATGGCCGCCTCGACAAAACGGGTGGTGTCGTAGGGAATGTCCCAGGCCACGCCGGGCGGAAAGTCCTTGCCGATGCGCTGCATGGTGCCGGTGACCTTCTGCGCCACGTCCAGCGCGTTGGCCCCCGGCAACTGGTAGATGATCACCAGCGAGGCGGGCTTGCCGTTCTTCTGGGCGTAGAGGTCGTAGGTCTGGCCGCCCAGTTCCACCCGGGCCACGTCCCGCACCCGGACGGTGCGCCCGGTGGGGCCGCCCGTGGCGGTGCGGATGATGATGTCCTCGAATTCCGAAACCTCGGAAAGCCGCCCCTGCGTCTGCACGGTGAACTGGAAGTTCTGGGTGTCCGGCGCGGGCTGCGCACCGATCTGCCCGGCGGCCACCTGCACGTTCTGCTCGCTGATGGCGTTGGCAACATCCTTGGTGGTCAGGCCCAGGCTTTTCAGGCGCGGGGCGTCCAGCCACACGCGCATGGAATAGCTGGCCGCCCCGAACACCATGGCCTCGCCCACGCCGGGAATCCGCGCCAGTTCATCACGCACGCGCAGCGAAGCGAAGTTGCTCAGGAACAGGTCGTCGTAGCTGCCGTCGGGCGAGGTCAGGGTGACCACCTGCAGGATGGCGGTGGATTTCTTCTTCACCGTCACGCCCTGTCGCTTCACCTCGTCGGGCAGTCGGGCCATGGCCACGTTGACGCGGTTCTGGACCAGCACCGTGGCCATGTCGATGTCGGTGCCCAGCGCGAAGGTGATGGTGAGGCTGTACGTGCCGTCGTTGGCGCTCTTGGACGACATGTACAGCATGTCCTCGACGCCGTTGACCTCCTGCTCGATGGGCGCGCCCACCACGTCGGCCAGCACCAGCGAGTTGGAGCCGGGGTAGATGGCCTTCACCTCCACCGTGGGGGGGGTGATGTCCGGGTACTGCGAAATGGGCAGCATGATCAGCGACACGACGCCGATGAGAATCAGCACGATGCCGATGACGTTCGAGAGGATGGGGCGGTCGATGAAGAACTTGGCGAACATGGCGGCCTCGCAGGTGGGAATGTGGTGCCGCTAGCCGGCGGGTTTGGCGGCGGCCTTGCCGTCACCCTTGCCGCCTTGGTCCGCGCCGGGGGCCGCCGCGTCTGCCGCCACCGGATCCACCGGACTGCCGGGGCGTGCGCGCTGCATGCCGTTGACCACCACGCGGTCCCCGGCATCCAGCCCCTTTTCCACCACCCTGTAGCCTTCGTGCAGCGCCCCCAGCTTCACCGGGCGCTGCTCGGCCACATTCTGCGCGTTGACGATCATGACGTACGAACCGGACTGGTCCTGCCCCAGGGCGCGTTCCGGCACCAGCAGCGCCGCGTCGCGCCTGCCCATGGCCACCCGGATGCGCGCGTACAGGCCGGGCACCAGCCGCCCGCCGCTGTTGGAAAAGATGCCCCGCAGCAGCAGCGTGCCTGTGGATGGGTCCACCGTGGGGTCGGCGTATTCCAGCCTGCCCGCGTGGGCAAAGGCTTCCTCGTCGGCCAGGGCCAGTTCCAGGGGCAGTTCCGGAGGCGTGCCGTTCTTGCCGTTTTTGGGCTTGTCGCCCATCAGCCGCAGCAGGTCGCGTTCGTTGATGTTGAAGTACACGTGCACCTGGTCGCGGCGCACGATGGTGGCAAGCTTGGTCACCGCGCCGGGGCCCACCACGTTGCCGGGGTCCACCAGGCGGCGGGTCATCTGGCCGTCGAAGGGGGCGGCGATTCGCGTGTAGCCAAGGTCGATGCGGGCCGTCTCTATCTGGGCGTTGGCCCGGCTGATGCCCGCCTTGGAGCTGTCGCGCTGCTGCTGCCAGCGCACCACGTCCGCCTCGGACCCGGCCTTCTCGGACAGCAGCTTGCGGCTGCGGGCCAGTTCCGTCTCGGCCCGGTCCAGGGAGGCGCGCTGCACTTCCAACTCCGCCTCGGCCCGTTGCAGGGCCGCCTGGAACGGTTCCGGCTCGATGAGGAACAGCGGGTCGCCCTTGCGGACCAAGGCCCCGTCGCGGAACTGCGCGCTGCGCAATACACCGGTGACCCGCGCGGTGATGTCCACCGATTCCACCGGGGTGATGGTGCCGGTGAACTCCATGTAATCGACCACCGGCCCCACCCTGGGCGATGCCACCGTCACCTTGGGCGGCGGAGGCGGCACGAAGGCGTTGCGCGAATCGCACCCGGCAAGGACTGGAAGGGCCAGGGCGGAAAGCAGGACCAGAAACGCCGGGCGGAGAACCTGGAAAACGATGGAGTGGCGCGTCATCGGAATCTCCATGCGAACGGGGTGTGTTCCGGGGGCTTCTAGATGTCGGGGGAGCGCACGTCGCCACCGGTCGGCACGACGCCGTGCTCGTCGGGCAGCGCGCCCCAGTCGGTACGCGCGCGCATCTCGCGCAGGGTTTCGAGCGGGATGGGCCCGCCCTCGGGCAGGGTGCGCCAGCCGCCGCCCAGGGCCTTGAACACGGCCACCAGGCTCTGGCTGATCTCGCCGCTGGCCTGGGCCAGCGCATCCTGTCGCGTGGAAAGGTCGCGCGCGGCGGTGAGCACCGTGGTGAAGTCGGTGGAGCCTTCCTGGTACTGGACCATGGCCAGTTCCAGCGACCGGGCGGCGTCGGCGGCGCTTTCGGCCAGCAGGGCCGCCCTGCCCTGGGCGTTGAGATAGCGGTCGACGCCGTCCTCCGTTTCGCGCAGGGCGCCCAGCACCGTTTCACGATAGGCCGTCAGGGCCTGCTGGAACCGGGCGTCCTGCGCCCGCACGTTGTTCACGATACGTCCGTAGTTGAACAACGGCAGGGTCAGGCCAGGGCCGCCGTAGGCCGTGAACCCGTGCGAAAAGGTGTCGCCCGTGCTGAAGGCGCCCACGTTGCTGGCGGAGAAACCCACGAAGCCGCCCAGTGAAATGGCCGGGTAGAAGTCGGCCTTGGCCACACCCAGACGGGCGCACTGCCCGGCGGCGGCGTATTCGGCCTTGCGCACGTCGGGGCGGCGGCGCAGCAGGTCTGCGGGAATGCCCAGCGCCACGACGGGCGAGGCCGTGGGAATGGGGGCCGTGCCGAGCATGGCGGCGATGTCCTGCGGCGGCTTGCCCAGCAGCACGCACAGGGCGTTGCGGGCCTCGCGCAGGGAATGGGCCAGGCTGGGAATGCTGGCTTCCGTATCGCGCAGCAGCGAAAGGGCCTGGCGCATGTCGCGCTCGCTGGTGGCCCCGTAGTTGAAGCGCGCCGTGGCGATGCGCAGGCTTTCGCGCTGGATGGCCACGTTGTTCTCGGCAATGGCCAACTGCTGTTGCAGGGTGCGGTACAGCACGTACGACTGCGCCACATCCGCCGTCACCGCCACCATGGCGGCCTCGTAGTCGGCCGCCGCGGCGCGCAGGTCGGCGTCGGCGGCTTCCACGCCGCGCCGGTATTTGCCCCAGAAGTCCAGTTCCCACGCGGCGTCCAGGCCAACGCTGGTCTGCACATAGTCGGGGTTGCCCCTGCCCGTGCCGGGCTGGGGGGCTGTGGGTGCGCGGTCGCTGGGGTGGGTCCAGGTCAGGCCACCGGTGGCCTGCTGGCGTTGCGGGTACAGGTTGCCCACGGCAACGCCAAGGCGGGCGCGGGCTTCCAGCACCCGCAGGGCCGCCGTCTGCAACGAAAGATTGCCTCCGCGCGCCTCGGCCAGCAGGCCATTCAGGGTGGCGTCGTCAAAGGTGCGCCACCATTCCTCGCTCACCTCGCGGGTGGCGGCGGCGCCGAGTGCGGCGGCATCCTGCCACCCGGCGGGCATGGCGGGGTCCGGGGCGCTGAAATCCGGACCCACCTTGGCGCATGCGGAAAGCGAGGACAACAGGAGCAGCAGCAGGAGCGGCAAACATCGGAAAGCAGCGGTCACGGCAGGGACATCTGTCCCCTGGTCGAGAGAGCGGGCGGGCAACGGCATGGGCTCTCCTCTTTTCCACGAAAAGATAGAACAAGGATGATTCTGCCGACAATATCCACACGCCGCGCCTACGGGCAATTAGATTGTGGCAACGCTCAGCGACACGAAAAAAAGATGTCGCACGCCGGGCATGCCAGGCGGGAACACGCCTCACCGGGCGGCGCTGCAACATGCCAGCGCGCACATCATGCCGAACAAGACACATGTCACATTCATGATTGTGGATATCACCCCCATGCAGCCACATGAGCTGCGCACAGACTCACAAGTACAAGGAATGATGCGTACTGAACGCTTCGCATGCACAGGGGAAGGGGCGATGGACAGCGGGAGGGGATACCGCGGTGCGGCAATGCGGAGAGATGGCGAAACGCCGTGCAGAACAGCACGGCTTGCGGAAGACAAAGACCTGAAATGATATATGAAATCAAACGAAAAGCGCATGACCAGCCTGCGTGTGGACAACCACCAGAAAGCAGACCGCGAGGAATCAGGCCGCGCGCAGTCAGGCCCCCATGCCCTGCCGGATGAGGTTGGCGCCCATGAGCAGCAGCATCACGTACAGCGCGCCGTGCATGTTGCCGTCGGGCAGGCGGCGGGACAGGGAAATGCCCGCCCAGCCCCCCAGCATCACCGCCGGCAGCGACGCGGCGAACTGCAGCACCGTCTCTGCCGACTGCACCCCCGCCAGCGTCTGTGCGACCACGATGATGGCGCCGCTGACGATGAAGAACACTCCCAGCGCGGCCTTAGTTTGTTGCAGGGTGCCCCCCCGGAACGACAGGTAGATGGCCAGCGACGGCCCGTTGATGCCGTAGGCCGTCCCCAGGCTGGTGGAAAAGAACCCTGCCACGGCTCCCCAGACGCCATGCAGCGACCGGTGACCGGGCTTCGCACACAACAGCCCCCACAGGGCGTACGCCACGAGCAGCCCGCCAAGGCCAAGGCGCAACCCGGCGTCGGGGATGTGGCGCAACAGCAGCACACCAGCCATGGCACCCGGCAGGCCGCCCAGGATCAAGGGCCACACGCCGATGCCGCGATCCAGATGGTGGCGGTAATTCCAGGCCATCTGCACGTTGACGGCCAACACGATGAGCGCGGAAGCCGGCACCGCCACGGCCATGTCGTTGCCCAGCGCCACCACGGGCAGGGCCACCAGAGCCCCGCCGAATCCGACGGCGTTGTTGACGAAACCGCCGAGCCACCAGCCCAGCATGGCGATGAGAAGTCCTTCGGTCATGTGTTTCCACAGGGGGGCACACCGGCAGAAAGGCCGTGCGCAGTTTGAGGGATGCGGGGCAGATGTCAGTCCGGCCCAGCCTACTCGCAGGTGGACATGTCCAGCAGATGGTAGCTGTTCTTGCCCGCCTGCTTGGCCACGTACATGGCCTTGTCGGCCTCTTCCAACAGGTCGCGCAAGGGGGCGGGCGCACCGGGCAGCGCCGATCCTGCGGTACGGCCCCTGTCGCCCGCATGGTCAGCTGACCCGTCGCTCCCGGCGCCAGTCCCGTCGCCCGCATCTTCCGGACGCACGGCAACCTGCCCGGCATCCATTCCATCGTCCGGCACGTCTGCGGGGGCGTCCTCCTCCGGCAGTTCAGGATATCCGCCCGCCTTGCCCAGCGCGATACCCACGCTGCACCCCACGCCAAACCCTATCTGCGCCACTCCGGATACCACGCGTGCGGCCACGCTGCGGGCCACCTCGCAGGCCGTGTCGGCCTGCAAGGCCAGGCACAGCACGAATTCGTCCCCGCCCAGGCGCCCCACCACATCCGACGAACGTACCGCACCCTCCAGCACCCGGGCCGTGCGGCGCAGCACCGCATCCCCCTCGGCGTGCCCGTAATTGTCGTTAACCTGCTTGAATCCATCAAGATCAATGAACATGACGGCCAGTCGCAAAGATGGATCGTGGCGGCTGGTTTCCAGCAGACGCCGGGCATGCCGCAGAAACAGCGCCCGTCCCTCCAGGCCGGTCAAACTGTCGCGCATGGCCATTTCCTCGCGCTCGCGGGCGGCAGCCAGTTCATCACCCACCTGGCGCAATTCGCGCACCATGGTGGGGCGGGTCGGTTCGTCGTCCGCCTCCGGCAGAAGGCATGAGCGGGCAGCCAGTTCTACCTCTGCGACGAAGCGGCGCGACAGCAGCCACGCCCCGGCAAACCCCATGACGATGCACGCCCCGCCGATACCCGCCAGGCGCAGCAGATAGCCGCGCATGGCGGCCTGCAACGTGGCCACGGGCACCTGCACCACCGCATGCCAGCCCCACGTTCCCACCGGCGCCACGGCGAAACGCACGGGTACGCCTTCGCGGTTCTCTGCTTCCATCACTTCGGAAGAATGGAAAACATCGCGCAGGCGTGAACTGACGGACTTGCCTACGGTCGACTCCGGCAGCAGTGTCCGGGCCAGGATGGTGCCTTGCCCGTCCACCAGAGTGGCGGCCCACCCTTCCGGCAGGCGTTCTCCCTCCAGCAGGCGGGCGTACGCCCCCACCCCGATATACATGCGCAACACGTACCAGCGCCCCCGGCCCACCTGCATCGGCGCGCCCAGCGCCGTGACGGGCTGGTGCGAAATGGAGCCCCGGAAGAGATCGGACACCCTGGGCCGGTCCTCGTCCAGGGCACGCCGGACCGATGCAAGGTCGCCCGTGGGGGGCAGCACGGTGCCCAGCGACTCCCACGTGCTGAAAACCTGGCTGCCGTCCCGGTCCACCAGCGCCAGCGACTGCACCTCGCGGTGCGCGCTGCCCACCCCTTTGGCCTGGCGGTACAGTTGGCCCACATCCACTATTTCCGTATCGTGCGAGGCCGCCAGTGCATGCAGCATGGCCGTCTTGGCCGACAGTTCCGCATCCACGGCCTGGGCTACGGCCAGCACCTGCCGTCGCAGTTCCGTGTCGGTCTTCTCCTGCTGCGCCCGCATGTGCCCGACCATGGCGAACACGGAAAAGACGCTGGTAGGCAGACTGGCGACCAGCGCAAGCAGCAGCAGCCAGCCGCGCACCCCCATGGTGGGTGTGTTACGATGACGTTCCGGCCTTGCCATGCCCCCTCCCTCGCCAACCATGCCTGCCAACGCGCGCGACCGAACAGGTATGCACCCGACCGATATGGCCGGGCCGGTGTGCGCCCGTCCGACACGCCTGTCCACCCCGAACAGCCGGGCGCGCCAACCGCACGCGTATCACCGCCCCCAACAATAACCGCACCAGCAGGGGACAGGCAATCGCCATGACCGCCGCCGACACACGCAAAACGCCCCGGTGACCACAGCCGTCGGGGCGTTGCAACAACAATGGCATGCCGCACGGGAGCCACGCGGCCACGTTTTCTAATCAGCCAGGTCGGCCTCTTCGTCCTCTTCCTCGTCGAAGGGAAAGGCGTCTTCTATCTCGGCCACGTACATCTCCGGGTCAAAGTCGTGCTGCTCCCACGCCTCGTACAGATGTTCGGGAACATTGCGATGGATGCGCGTCACCTCGCGTTCGTCGTCGAGGGTCATCTCGATGACCAGCGTCCCCGTCCCTTCCGTCATGCCGTCGGTCTGGATGAAGTCAACGTCATGGATTTCAAGGCCGTCGGGATCTGTCTGCGAGTTCTGTGACATGAAAGGCATACCTCCGGGCAATGCGTTGCGACTGGTTGGCGGCGGCACGGGCTGCGCGCCGCATATGGCGGCACGGTGCGGATGCGGTCCGCCATGCGTCGTTGCCGCCGACTGTCCTGCCGATACACCCGGCGCACCCTGCTGGCAACACGCCATGCCCGTGTTTTTTGCGCAAAAACGCCCGCGCGGCATCTTTGGGGGGGTACCCTGCCGTTACAGGCATTCTCATGGCGTGCGGCCTGCATCCGCGGTAAACTGGGCCACCCCGGAAACCCCAACCCGCCGGAGGCCCCCATGCCCACCTGCGTACGCTGCGGAAAGTGCTGTGCCCGGTTGCACCTGCTGAGCGTGGAGGCCGACGACGTGGCCCGCTGGCGACGGGAAGGGCGGGAGGACATCCTGCGCCGGGTGGGCGAAACTCGCGGCCCCGGCGGTACGGTCCACGAGGTCTGGTTGTCGCCCCGTGCCGACGGGGGAGGCAGCGGCGGCGGCGATGACGGCCATTGCCCGTGGCTGCGCCACACCCCGGACGGCCACTGCACCTGCACCATCCACGAGACCAAGCCCGCCCTCTGCCGCGACTACCCCGCAGGGTGCGCGCAAGCCCGACACATCGGCTGCATGGCCCTGCCCTGAACGATCGCCCGGATGCGCGCACCCGACGCGCTCCTTCCGGCAGTGGCATCAGCCCTGCCATGCCCTCCCCCCGACGCGTCGCTCGCCATTGCCCGAGCGGCCTCGCGGTGCCCCGTCCCGCCCTGTTTTGCTGTCACGCCCTGCCTTGCCCGCCCCGCCGTCTCGCGGCGCAACGCGCTGCATACTGCTCCTGATATCCCTTGCAGTATTTCAAGACTGCAGTGTGCATTGCGTGTACTTTTAAACATTGCTTTTTTACAACATTTCATATCAAGACATACATGGATACAACATCGATCTTCGCACAAATCACGGCTGTCATGTTTTTTCGAAAACAGACTTGACTTCAACGAAAAACCATGTAATCCTGAAGGCGATTTTTTACCAACCATACACACAGTTTCAAGAAGCAGATACCTCCAGCAAGACCATGCAGCAGCAGAACATCACCAGAAAATGCACCCTCATCGCCGCCAATGCGCCGCAGCCCCTGTGCGCGGCACATGGGCGCGGTTCGTGTTCCTGGCCCTTCCGCTCCACCGCCGCTTCGCGCGGCCTCTTCCTCCGTGCCGTCCGCGAGGCGCACGGGGGGTAGTCCTGCTTACCTCGGCCATTCCGGCCTCGGACGTCCCCCCTTTCTCCGCAACGGAAAGGGGGGACTTTTGCGTCGTCCGCCCTCCTCCCATGCCATCCTGACCAATCCCGAAAGGAACATCCCATGTCCCATCTGTCGCACACGCCGCCACAGGCCGCACCCGACCTGATCCGCAATGCCTACATCCGCCGCCCCGTGCCTCCTCCCATGATTCCGGTGATGCCGGTGATGCCGGACGCGCCCGACACCCCCCAGTTCCCCATCTCGTCGCGGCAGCCATGCTCCGACACCAGGCCGTGCCCCACCCCGGCGGCAACGGAACTGCCACCGGCCACCCTGGCCGCGCGCCAGTGCTACCTGCGCCACACAACGCCCTTGCCGAACAGCCGGTCCGGCTTCCGGCAACTGGGGCCGGTACGCATGCTGGTGTGCTTCTGGCAGGACCGCATGTCGCTGCTGCAAATCCATTCCGACGCCCGCCGCGCCGGGCACGGTTCGCAGGCCATGGCCCTGCTGGTGGCCATTGCCGAACGCCACGGGCTGCACATCGTGGCCAATGCCCTGCCCCTGGCCCACGGCAACGGCTGCCTGGACCAAAGCACGCTGACCGAGTGGTACCTGGGCTTCGGCTTTCAGCGCATTCCGGACAGTTCCATGAATGCCATCATCTATACCCCCGCACGCCTTCCCCCAGCCGCAGACACGGCCTGAACCATCTCGCACCCGCCACCCCGCACGCCGAAGCAGAGGGAAACGTTTTCCCGTTACACGCCTTTTGCATGCCTGTGCCCACGCAGAAAAGGGCGGCAGCTCCTGCCGGGGGCCAAGCGCGTCCCGCCCCACCCCGTGACAGCCGAAACAGCAGCAGACGCGGGGCGGACAGTCGCCAACCATGTATGGAGGGTGCGTTATGAGCGATTGGACAATGGAATTGATGCAGGGCTACGGGGTGTCGTCCACTGACTACATCTCCGGCATCTCCAACACCCGGCGCACCACGCAAAGTGTTGCCGCCACGCAGTCCGGCGACCGGGTGTCCATATCCGAGGAAGCCATGCGCCTTGCCCGCGAGATGCTGGCCGCACGCCAGCAGGCCGAGGCGGACGCCGCGCAGCAGGCGGGCACCCTGACCGAAGCGGGCACGGCGGACGGAGACACCGCAGATGCCGATGCATCAGCCTCCTCCTCTGCCGCAGCCGCTGGTGGCAGTGCGGGCGGCGATTCCACGGCCAAGCAGATCGAGGAACTGCAAAAGAAGATCGAACAGTTGCAGCAGCAGATAGCGCAGGTGGAACAGGGGTCCACGCCCGACGGGGTGAAGGAAGCGGTCACCCGCCCGCTGTACCAGCAGATCAACGAGTTGCAGCAGCAGATCAACGAATTGCAGGCCCAGGCCGCCAAGCAGGCCTCCGGCGGGGGCGGCGGCAGCGCCGTGTCGTTCGCGTCTCTCGGCAAGTCGGCCAAGTAGCACAGGCCGGGCAGATCAAGGGGGACACCATATCCCCCGCTCCAACCAGCTCCCGACTGTTCACCATCTGTTCCGCAACGCATGCGGGGCGCGGCCCCTCGGACCGCGCCCCGTTTCGCTTGCGCTTTTTGCCGGGCACTGCCCGGCCTTGTCACATGAAGAAATCCGAAGGCACGCCTGGCTACTTCACGCCGGAAACCCGCTTCACCCCGGCCACGAAGTTGGCCAGCGTGTCGGAGATGGCGCCCTTTTCCAGCCGCACGTCGATGAGTTGGAAGCGCCCGCGCTCCGTGGTGGCCGAGGCAAACGCAGCCGCCAGTTCGCGCCGGGTGGTCACGCGGTGGCCGCGCCCGCCCAGCGCATCGGCAAAGGCGGCGAAGTCCAGCGTGTTTATGGCGCTGTACGAGGTCTCCGGCTGAAACACCCGCAGCATCTCCCACGAGGCGTTGTTGAACACCACGACCACCGGGTCGATGCCAAGGCGCGCGCAGTTGCCAAGTTCCATGCCGGTCATCTGGAAGGCCCCGTCGCCCACCAGGGTCAGCGAACGCTGGCCGGTGGTCTTCTGCAAGCCCATGCCCGCGGGCACGCCGAAGCCCATGCTGGCGTAGTACCCCGGCCCCACCATGGGCACGGGGCGCACCGACAGCGCGGTGAACAGGCAGTCGCCGATGTCGCAGGCCAGCGGCCACGGCAAGGGGCGCCCGCCAAAGGGCCACGGGAACGGATCCGGCTCGGCGCTGGCGGTGGCAACGGGGCCGCGCCCCGCCGCCACCCCGTCATAGAAATCGTTCAGCAGCACGGCGATGTCGTCGGGCGTCACCGGGGCGTCGTCCGCCACGAAACCGCGCCGATACACCACGTTGCGGCCCAGCGCCCCCCCATCGCCGTCCGGATCTGCCGGAGCGGCACAGGCCTGCCCGCCTTCAGGAAGGGCCGCCAGCAGCGCATCCACCAGACTCTCCAGCGGAATGTCGTGATAGGTGTGGAAGCCCATGCGCACCTCGCGGTCCTCGGCGTGCATCAGGCGGCGGCGGTCGATGTGACTGGACGACACCCCGAAGTTGGTGTCGGACATGATCACCCCCAACAGCAACAGACCGTCGGAGCCTTCCACTGCCCGAGTGATGGCGGCATCGCCCGCCACGCCCATGTAGGTGCCCTGCAGGCAGGCCTTGCCCGCCAGCAGCCCGCGCCCCATGAAGCTGGTGACCACGGGCACGCCCAGCCTGTCGGCCAGTTCCGCCACACGGTCCTCAAGGCCGTAGCGGCGCACCTCCACCCCCACCATCAGCACCGGACGGCTGGCGGCGCGCAGCCGGGCCAGCACTTCCGCCGCGCAGGCGG
>NZ_VRYY01000043.1 GCF_015731765.1 Nitratidesulfovibrio oxamicus | reverse complement strand
CAAGCGGCGAGAGCCAGAGCCCGAGGATACCGAAATGTGGAGAACTTCATCACCATGGTCTACCTGATCGCGGCCCCGATTCAGGTCGTGGTGGCTTCATGAATTCCACATCAAACGTCGAAGAACCTTTAAAATGTAAGGTGCAAGTATGTAGAAAGAAATCTCGAGGCCGAGAGTCCACCCCTGCGGAATTAAAAGAAATGCATAAAGAGGCGGGGAGCTGTCGCCGAAATATTTAAAAAACGATAGTGCGTTGTTGTCGATGCCGAGAAACATGGTGATGTCTTGGAAAAGGATCGTTGTATTTGTAAAGGCGATGAAGATAGTGGCTAGGTTCGGCAGTGTTGTGATCTGGGCAAGGTAATTCTGAACGCCGTGTAATAAAAATAAAGTCAACATAGCGCATACGATATATGTGGGGTATAGACGCATATATCTGCTGATCCAGAATGTTTTCGCTGAATCATATGTGTCTATGATCATGGCCATATAAAAACCAGAAATAACAAAGAACGCCTGGACTGCAACAAGGCCGCCAACAAATTTAAGGAGTGGGTGGGAGTTGCAGTGGGTTCCGACAACAGCTAAAGCGAGAAGTATCCTGATTAGTCCCATTTATTACTCATCGCTAGACACGCAGGTCTGTGTTTCTTAAGACGGACAGTATCAATTCGAAATGAACTGGGGCAGGGGAGGGCAAATATAGTGCTCGCCTGGCACTGGCGTGCCCGGAGAGGTGCTGATAGGGCTGCCCGAGGTCCTTCATTGTTCTCTTTCGGCTGGTTCTCGAAAGAGTCATAAAGTACGGCATGATGGTGTGCCCGGCTATTCGTAGTGCTGCGCCACTCGGCGTGTTGTGCTTGGCTAAAAAGGATTGCACGGGTTCGTTGGGTATGTGCACTGTCGTAGCCGGAAATTTTTTGGTGTAAAGCCTGTCGACGACTTGCGGCTATGGCTGTCGAGGGCCAATTGCAGGAATGTCACAATAAATGTGCCTACTGTCACCAAGTTGCCGCTGGGCAGAGTTCCGCTTGGCGTTCTTCAGTCTTCCGGTCTGAACCTCTCCAGCGTGCAAGCCTAGCCGTCATTCAAGGAGATTTTGGCATCTCTTGCATGCCGGGGCAACATTTCGTAGCGGCTTCAGGGAAGCCCACCCGCCTCTTGTACTGATATAAGCTCCTTGCGACAAAATTTACTGTGATACAAGTGCCGGCCCATGCGACGGAAGCCAAAAGCTGTAGGTCAGAGTATTTTTTCCGTCGCGTCACCCACCCATTTCGGGTGCGGTTCTCGTATCCTGCTAGGCGTTCCACAAACCCTTCGCATCGCACGATTTGCAATTGCGGAGATTGCATAGGGTTGTTGCTGCGAACACCGCATTTCAGCAAACCTTGCTCATGTTGTACGACTTGCGTGCATCTCAGCAGTCGCAACTCTATTTATGGTATTTTTTGTCAATGTTACTGTTAGTGTTCCTGTTGGTTTTCTTGTTTGCGGCGAATGACGTGTTGTAACTTCCGCACTATCTTAGTATGGAGCGACATGGTCGCTTCATTTCGAAAGAACAACAGTTCTTAAATTACTAGAGCAATATTTCCATGTTGTTGTGATGTAATATGTATCAACATGCAATGTTAAGCTGTTGTTTTAAGCGCGGTAGCAGCCTATCAAGGCTTTTCTTGCCGGTCCAGCACCAAGTTTGCATCTTGGACAAGCGAATAGCCTTTGGCCTCGGCAGCACCTACTATTGCGACTCGCGCTACCTGCCGAAGAGGCGCGTCAGCCGCCCCAGTTCCGCGTACAGTCCGGGGTCCATCTGGTCCGGCGTCATCCGCCAGGCCCAGTTGCCTGCCGCCACAGACGGTGTGTTCATGCGCGCTTCCGCCCCCAGGCCCAGCACGTCCTGCACCGGGGCTACGGCCAGTTCGGCCACGCTGCCCATGGCCAGGCGCAGCAGCACGCCGGGGGCCTCGTGCGGGGCAATGGCGTGGCCCACGTATTCTTCCACCCGCGCCCGTTCGTGCGCCGGTGCCGCTTCAAACCATGCCCGCGTGGGCGCGTTGTCGTGGGTGCCGGTGTAGACCACGCTGCGCACGTCGTGCCTGAAGGGAACATCGGGGTTGTCGGCGGGGTCCCCGCCAAAGCCGAACTGCAACACCTTCATGCCCGGCAGGGCGAAGGTCGCCTTCAGTTCGCGCACCTCGGCGGTGATCACGCCCAGGTCCTCGGCAATGAGCGGCAGCGCCGTGAACCGCCGGGCCAGCGTGCCGAACAGTTCCATGCCCGGCGCATCCACCCAGCGGCCATTGATGGCCGTTTCTTCCGCCGCCGGAATTTCCCAGTACCCGGCAAACCCCCGGAAGTGGTCCAGCCGCACGATGTCGGCCATGCGCAGGTTGTGCGCCACGCGGCGCACCCACCAGGCAAAGCCGTCGCGCCGCAGGGCGTCCCAGTCGTACACCGGGTTGCCCCAGCGCTGGCCCGTGGCGCTGAAATAATCGGGCGGCACCCCGGCCACGTGGGTGGGGGCGAACTCCGCGTCCAGTCGGAAATAGCCGGGGTTGGCCCACACGTCGGCGCTGTCGTGGGTGACGTAGATGGGCACGTCGCCCACCAGCCGCACGCCAAGGTCGGTGCAGGCGGCCCGCAGGTCGTACCACTGGCGGAAGAACAGGTACTGGCAGAAACGCACGTGATCCAGCGCGGCGGCCTCCTGTACGTCCAGCAGTGCCAGGGCGTCCGGGTGGCGGCGGGCGAAGGGCTCTTCCCAGGTGGTCCAGGCCGCCCCGCCGAAGCGATCCTTCAGCACCGTGAACCGGGCGTAGTCGTCCAGCCAGTGGGCGTTGCCCCGGCAGAAGCGCAGGTAGGCGGTGTCCATGGCCAACTGGTGGCGGTTGCGTTCCCACGCGGCGCGCAACAGCACGCGGCGGTGGGCCTCCACGGCCTCGAACCGGACCGGGCCGCCCGAACCGTGCGATCCACCCGATCCATGCGCCGCCTCGCGGAACTGTTCCGCCCCGGCGTCCACGTCTGCCCATGAGACAAAGCCTTCTTCGGCCAGCCGTTCGGGGCTGATGAGCAGGGTATTGCCCGCGAAGGCCGAGGGGCTGGAATAGGGCGAATTGCCGATGAACGTGGAGGTGGGCGCAAGGGGCAGGAACTGCCACACCGTCTGCCCGGCCCCGGCCAGCAGCCGCGCGAAGGCGTGCGCCGCCGGTCCCATGTCGCCGATGCCGAAGGCCGAGGGCAGCGAGGTGATGTGCAGCAGGATGCCGCTGGCGCGAACCGGTCGGGTCATGGCGTGCTCCTTGGAACGTATACGGCGGGGAATGATGTGTCCGGGCCATGCATGATGGACGACCCCGGCTGCAAGGCTAGCATGAACGGCAAGCGCGCGCCATGCGTGTAGATGTGGTGGTTCGGGAACGGGGCACGAGGCGCGGAAACACGGGCGGCGTGGCGTGCGTTGGGGGGTGGGGATGGGTGCCGGATGGGGCAGGGCGAAGGCAAAGAGAACCGGGCGGAACCGGACAGGCCAGCCAACACCAGGCAGGGACAGACAGCATCAGGGAGGGACAAACAACACCAGGGAGAGACAGGCGAAGCTCAACGAAAATGCAGGGGGCCGCCCCGCCCCGGACAAGACAGCAGCGAAGGCATCACCGTCGTACGCGGTACCAGTACCCGTAGCTTGTGGCGAACCCCAGTCCCGCGTACAGCGCGCGGGCGGGCGCATTGCCTTGCCCCACCTGCAACCATGCGCTGCGTGCGCCGGCATGCCTGGCGGCAGACAGCATGGCGGCAACCAGTGCGCGCCCGTGACCCTTTCGCCGCAGGTCGGGGCGCGCCACAACGGCGAAGATACCGTAGGCATCGTCCGTGCGCACTCCAAGGCCGCATGCAGCGGGCCGACCATCCACGTGCAGCAGCCAGGTTTGCCCGGCGGCACCCAGGGTTGCCAGCAGGGTGCGCAGCACGGGATTTTCCGTGGTGCTGCCGGAGCGGCCACGCACTGCGCCTTCCGCCGCCAGCCACGCCGGGTGGGGCACCATGACGCAGCAGCGCGGCGCGGCGATGGGGTCGCCGGAGCGGGGGGGGGGCATGGGGGGTGGCATGCCCATTAGCGGCCCACCGTGTCATATCCAGTTCCTGCACCAGCGTGGGGTCGGTGGCGGTGTAACCCATGGCTGCCAGCACGGGGTCGAGCCCGCGCAACTCGCCGCATCGGGGTGACGTCGTGGCATCACGCCCGGAGGTTGCTTCAGCGCAACCCGTCGCCTCGCCGCCGTCTTCCAAGGGCTCCGGCAGCCGGAACTGCGGAGGCAGGCCCCGCGCGGCGTACCATGCCTCGGCGTCACGCACGTGGCCTTCGTCCCACGCCACGCCAGCATCCGCAGGCAGCAGCGGCACGCCGCTGTTGATGCGCATGGAATAGCCGCCAGCCGCGCGGAGCAGCAGGTTGCCCCGGCGTTCTTCCTCCCGTGCGGGCCACGCGGCGAAGCAGGCTGACTCCAGCCGCAGGCAGCGGCCCAGCCGTTCCTGCCGGGCGGCGCAGGCGGGGGGCAACTCGAAGGTGAATGGCTGGTGGTATGCAACGTCGTGCGCAATCACGGAAGGTCTCCCGGTTCCTGAATCCATGGCCCCCTCCCTTGCCCCGCAAACCGTGCATGATGGGCTGCCCCAAAACAGAAGCCCCTGCGGCGTGGGCGGCAGGGGCTGCATGTACGGAGGATGCCGGGCATCACTCAATACACGTAAAGGAAGCCGGGCGTCACCACCCGCGATGCAGGTTGCAGGTCCAGCACCGTCTCCAGCGCATCGCGCAGCCACGACGAAGGCTTGGGCTGTTCCACCAGCACGGGCCGCTCGACGATGCCGCACAACTGCTGCAAATCGGTCATGGCCACGTCCATGCCGCCCAGAGCGTCGACCAGGCCTAACTCGTGGGCCTGCCTACCGGTCAGCGCACGGCCATCGGCCACGGCGCGCACCTTTTCCACCGGCAGGTTGCGCGAGTTGGCCACCTCGGTCACGAACTGGTCGTACATGTCCATGACCAGTGCTTGCAGATACTCGCGCTCCTGCGGGGTCATGGCCCGGAACGGCGATCCCGCGTCCTTCATGTCGCCGGAAACCAGCGTCTGCCGGGCCAGGCCCAGCTTGTCCATCAGGCCCTGCACGTTGGGCAGTTCCATCTTCACGCCGATGGAACCGGTGAGCGTGGCGGGGTTGGCGATGACGCGCGTGGCCCCCAGCGAGATGTAGTACCCGCCGGACGCAGCCACAGTGCCCATGGACACCACCACCGGCTTCACGCGGGCCATGCGGCGCACGGCGTCCAGCAGTTCCTGCGAGGCGGCAACGCCGCCGCCGGGCGAATCCACCCGCAGCAGCACGCCGCGCACAGAAGGATCGTCGCGCAACGTATCCATCCACGCGGTGGTCTTGGAAATGTCGGCAATCATGCCTTCAACCCGCACCACCCCGACGCGCGGGCCCGCGAACGGGCCCGTGCCGCCGGTCAAATGGCGCAAGGCGGCCGAAGCCCCCATGAAGAGGGCAACGGCCGCCAGAATGAGCAGGAATCCGAAGATGAACGGATGCCGCTGGCTGAAGGAGGGTCTAGCTGTCGGAAGCATCCTCTTCCAGCTTCTGCTTCAGCAGGTCACCAAGGTTCTGGCCGCCCGTATCGGCGGGACCGGCGCGGAATTCCTTGGGCTTGCGACGTTCTTCCTCGTCCTTGAGTTGCTTGATGGACAGCCCGAGGCGACGTTCTTCGGCAGAGACGTGGATGACCTTGGCCTGGATGACCACGCCTTCCTTGAACATCTCGGAGGGCGACTTGATCTTCTTCTGGCTGATTTCGGAGACGTGGACAAGGCCTTCGATGCCTTCTTCCACTTCAACGAACAGGCCGAAGTCGGTGATGTTGGTCACCGTGCCTTCGATCAGCCCGCCAACCGGGTAGCGCGAGGGCACATGGGTCCACGGGTCTTCGGTCAGCTGCTTGATGCCGAGGGTGAACTTTTCGTTCTCCTGATCGACGGTCAGCACCTTGGCCTGCACCACATCGCCGGTCTTGAACACTTCGTTGGGATGGCGGATCTTCTTGGTCCAGCTGATGTCGGACACGTGGATCAGGCCGTCGATGCCGTCCTCGATGCCGATGAACATGCCGAATTCGGTGATGTTCTTGATCACGCCTTCAAGGACGGTGCCTTCAGGGTACTTTTCGGCCACAACTTCCCACGGGTTCGGCTTGACCTGCTTCATGCCGAGGGAGATGCGCTTCTTGTCCTGATCGACGCCGAGGATGACCACTTCCACTTCGTCGCCCACGCGCACCATCTGCGAAGGATGACGCAGCTTGCGGGTCCACGACATTTCGGAAATGTGGACCAGGCCTTCCACGCCGGGCTCCAGCTCGACGAACGCGCCGTAGTCCACCAGGTTGGTCACGCGGCCCTGAAGCTTTGCGCCTTCGGGGTACTTGGCGGTGATGTCCTGCCAGGGGTCGGCCACCAGCTGCTTCATGCCCAGCGACACCTTCTGGTTGTCGCGGTCGAAGGAGAGCACCTTCAGTTGCAGTTCCTGCCCAAGGGTGACCAGTTCCTTCGGGTGACGGATGCGCTTCCAGGACATGTCGGTGATGTGCAGCAGGCCGTCCAGCCCGCCAAGGTCCACGAACACGCCGTATTCGGTGATGTTCTTGGCCTTGCCGGTGACGATCTGGTTCTCTTCGAGAGTGCGCAGCAGATCCTGACGCTTGGAATCGCGTTCCTCTTCAAGCAGGACGCGGCGGGAAACGATGACGTTGCTGCGCCGACGGTTGATCTTGAGAACACGGAATTCGTATTCCTGGTTGACCAGCGCGTCCATGTCGGGGACGGGGCGCAGGTCCACGTGCGAGCCGGGCAGGAAGGCTTCGACGCCGCCGAGATCGACGGTGTAGCCACCCTTGATGCGACGCACGATACGGCCGGTGATGACCCCGTTGTTTTCCTGAATCTCTTCGAGCTTGTCGAAGAGCTGCATGCGCTTGGCCTTCTCGAAGGACAGGGTGATGGTGCCTTCCATCTCGTTCTTGCGAACGACGAAGACGTCCACCTTGTCGCCCACGGCGATGTTGACCTTGCCGGTGCTGTCCCTGAACTCGGAAGCGGAAATCTGCCCTTCGGACTTGAAGTTCACGTCGATGAGGACGCTGTCCTCATCCACGCGAACCACCTCACCCTTGATGATCGACCCTTCTTCAAGGTCGCCGAAATCGGAGCTGAGGTAATTCTCGAGGGCGCTCTCGAAACTCAGATCCATTTCAAGAGCGGCGTTTTCCATGTTTTCGGGGGTTGCTGTCATACGTTTCCTCCAACCGACGCAAATTTTCCCGCCCTGATGCGCGGGATTGGTCTGCATAGCAGAATGCCCGGGGAATGACAACCGCGCGGGGCGCGGCGGATGGTAAAGCATGGCAAGGGGGAGGCGAGGCGCGCCCCAAGGTGACGCAAGAGAGGCCCGGCAGGCCTGGTCAGCGGCGTCCGGCGGACGCAAGGCGGTATTTCACCGGGCGCCCGCCCTTTTCCGCCAGCCCCTCGGCCACCAGCCAGGTCAGCCAGGCCCGAGCCTGTACGGCGGCCACGCCCAGTTCCGCAGCGATCTCGTCTTCCTTTTTGGGAACGGCCAGCAGCTGCGGGGCCATCCGGCGGATCAGCGCCTGAAGTTCATCCGCCGGGGAGATGGGCGATACTGCCTGCCCACCCCCCTGCGATCCGGGAGGGCGCACATCAGGTGTCCCTGAAATCGGCGGTTGTGTGGCGGACGGCTGCGCATCGGGCAGCCCGGCACCGGTACGTCCCATCCCTGCGGTGGCCCCTTCCGGGGGAGCCGATTCCTTTATTCCGGCAGCGGGCGCCAGGGGCTGCATGGCGGCGGCATCCAGTAGCGACAGCGTCCGTTCCCTGTGCGGCATGGTCATGGGTTGGCGCAACAGTGCAGTCAGCCCGGCGGTGTCGGCAGGTTCCGGCCATGGCTGCGCTCCCTTGGCGCGCAACGCCTCCAGCCCTTCGCGGCGGGTCCCCGTGGCACGTACGTAGACCGGCACCAGCCGCAGCTTGTCCAGTTGCTCCTGCGCCCCGGCCCAGGTGCCGCCCTTGCCCGCATCGCTGCATACCACCAGTGCCGCGTCGGACAACGCGTAAATGAGCTTGTTGCGCTGCATGGCATTGCCTACGTTGAAGGCCGCGTTGGGGTCATACGGCGAAAGCAGCAGCAGGCGGCCTTCCGCTATGGAGTTGCGGTTCTCGCGGCGCATGGCGCGCGATTCCAGCCCTTCGGCCAGCACGCTCACCGCCGCGCCACCAGCTGCCAACGCCCCGTCGGTGGCAGCGCCGTCGATGCCTCGCGCGCCGCCGG
>NZ_VRYY01000042.1 GCF_015731765.1 Nitratidesulfovibrio oxamicus | reverse complement strand
TTTCCAGGGTGGCGTGAGACCAAGACCCAAGGCGAATATTTGTTCGGCAAGCATGGCAATCCTCCTGAGGGAGGGCTATCCAAACTGGGCGAGGTCGGTCAATTCCACATTAAACGTCGAAGAACCACAAAAACGGGGCCACCTCTCGGCAGCCCCGCAACACTCTTCTATCTTCCTGTTCTTTCTTCCTATCCAACGCGCATCCGCGCCATCCACCCCTAATCCCCATACCCCTCCGAGGGCGGCGGCGGGACGAACGTCAAATCCTCGAACGCGGTGTACGCGGGCAGGTAGGCAAGCTCGGCAACGCCCACGGGGCCGTTGCGCTGCTTGCCGATGATGATTTCAGCGATACCCTTGCGCGGGTTGTCGTCGCGCTTGTTATAGGCGTCGTCGCGGTAGATGAACATGATCACGTCCGCGTCCTGCTCGATGGCGCCCGATTCGCGCAAGTCCGAGAGCATGGGCCGCTTGTTGGTGCGCTCTTCCACCTTGCGGTTCAGCTGCGACAGGGCAATGACCGGGATGTACAGTTCCTTGGCCAGGGCCTTGAGCGACCGCGAGATTTCCGAAATTTCCAGTTCGCGCGAATCCACCCGGCGGGCGGAACGCATCAGCTGCAGGTAGTCCACCATCACGAGGCCCACGCCGCGTTCCGCCTTCAGGCGGCGGGTGCGGGCGCGCAGTTCCAGCGTGGTGATGGCCGGGGTGTCGTCGATGTACACGGGCGCCTGCGACAACACGTCGGCGGCGTGGTACAGGCGCTGCCAGTCCTCGTCGTCCAGGAAGCCCTTGCGCACCTTGGACAGGTCCACCTTGCCCAGCGAGCAGAGCATGCGCATGACCAACTGCTCCATGGACATTTCCAGGGAGTACACGGCCACCGGGGTGTTCTGGTTCACGGCGGCGCGCAGGCACATGTTCAGGGCAAAGGCGGTCTTGCCCATGGAGGGGCGCGCCGCCACGATGATCAGGTCCGAGGGTTGCAGGCCCGAGGTCATCTGGTCCAGCTGCACGAAACCGGTGGTGACGCCGGTGACCACTTCCTTGCGGTCGCAGCGCTTCACAAGGTCTTCGAAGACCTTGTTCACCAGTTCCTTGGCGCTGCGGAACATCTTGCCGCTGACACGCTCGGAAATGGCGAACACCGCCTGCTCCGATTCGTCCAGCAGCTTCTGCACCTCGCGCGAGGCGTCGTAGCAGTTGCTGATGATTTCGGAGCCCGCGCCGATCAGTGAACGCAACAGCGACTTGTCGCGCACGATGGTGGAGTAGTGCTCTGCGTTGGCGGCGCTGATGGTGGACTGGGCCAGTTCCGCCAGGTACACGGCCCCGCCCACCCCTTCCAGGCGGCTCTGCGATTGCAGGTATTCCGCCATGGTCACGAGGTCGATGGGGGCGTTGCGCCGGTACAGTTCCAGGCACGCGTCGTAGATCTGCTGGTGGGCGGGCAGGTAGAAGTCTTCCGGGCGCAGCGTGTCGACCACGGAATGCAGCACGGAGTTGCGAAGCAGAATCCCCCCGAGCACTGCCTGTTCGGCTTCGGTGCTGTGCGGGGGGACTCGGCGCAACAGATCGGCGGAAGCGCGTTCCGTCGGATCGGGAGCGCCGCCCCCGCCCTGGTAGGCGGAGGCGGCGTCGGAATCGGAGTGGCTATTCGGCCGGGGTTTCCGGCTCGGCTTCCACGACGGGTTCTGCGGCATCGCTCACCTTGTCTTCGGCAACAACCTTGACGTTCAGGGTGGCCACCACGTCGGCATGCAGGCGGACGCGCACTTCGTGCGTGCCCAGGGTGCGGATGGCGGCGTCGAGCAGGATGCGGCGACGGTCGATGTCCACGCCCTTCTCGGCCAGCGCATCGCCGATGATGGCGGTGGTGACGGAACCGTAGAGCTTGTCGTTTTCGCCCACGCGCACGGGGATCACCAGTTCGGTGGCGGCGATCTTGGCGGACAGGTCCGAGGCTGCGGTGCGCAGGGCGTCCATCTTGGCCTGAAGCTTCTTGCGTTCCAGTTCGAACGCCTTCAGGTTGGCATCGGAGGCCAGCATGGCCAGGCCCTGCGGCAGCAGGAAGTTGCGGCCGAAACCGGGCTTCACGGTGACGACGTCGCCGAGGCGGCCCAGGTTTTCAACGTCTGCACGAAGGATCAGCTTCATCCCATCCTCCTAGATCTGGCTCTTTTTCTTGACGTCGCTGGAGTGGCCCGCGGTGTAGAACAAGAGGGCCATCTGGCGGGCGCGCTTGATTTCACGGGTGAGCAGACGCTGGTGATGGGCGCAGGTGCCGGTGATGCGGCGGGCGATGATCTTGCCGCGCTCGGTGATGAAGTCGCGCAGGATGTCGGCGCGCTTGTAATCGAGGGGCAGGTCCTTGTCGGCGCAGAAGCGGCAGAACTTGCGGCGCGGGGTGAACTTCTTCTTGAAGGCCATGTTATGCAACCTCCTCGACCGCGTCGGCCAGCTTGACGGTAACGAACTTGAAGATGCCGTCGGCGATGCGGATGTTGCGTTCCACTTCGGCCACGGCCTCGCCGGGGGCGAGGTATTCGAGGCGCACGTAGTAGCCGCGCATGTGCTTCTGCACGGGGTAGGCGAGGTCGCGCATGCCCCAGTGGTCGGCGGCGACCATCTTGCCCTGTTCACGCTCTACGACGCCGGTGAGGGTGCCAAGCAGCGCCTCGCGGGCATCCGCGGCCAGCTCCGGGGAAAGGAGCAGCAGCGTTTCAAACTTCCTCATGGGTTCCTCCTTGTGGGCTTTGGCCCGCCCCGCACGTGGGGGCGAGCAAGGCAGAAACAGGGTCTATAGTCGCAGGCCGTCCGGGTGTCAACAACCCATTTCGCAGCGCCGGGCAAGGCCTGGCGGGCTTGGGCGGTCGTGGGCGTTGATGCGCATCACCGACCGTGGCCCGCCCTGCTCCGCATTGGCGCGCCCTGACCCGCATTGACCCGCCCTGATCCGCATTGACGCGCATTGGCGAGGTTGACGGGTGCCGCCGGGCACCGCGGAGCGTCGGCATGCGCCGGGGCGCACTGCCCGTGCCCCTATTCCCTGTGGGTGCGCGGGTTCATGCCCAGCAGGCACAGCACCTCATAGGATATGGTGCCCCACAGGTCGGCCAGTTCGTCGGGCGTCAGGGCCTCGCCGGGGCCGCCCAGCAGGTAGGCGTCTTCGCCGGCGGCCACGCCGGGCACGTCGGTCACGTCCACGGCGGTCATCTGCATGCACACCCGGCCCAGGATGGGCACGCGGCGGCCATGCACGGTCATGGCGCCCTTGCCGGAAAGACCGCGGCTGTAGGCATCGGCATAGCCGGTGGCCACGATGGCCACGGTCATGTCGCGCGGGGCGGTGAAGGTGCGGCCATAGCTGATGCTGCGTCCGGCGGGCAGGGGATGCACCTGCAGGATGGGTGCGGCCACGTCCATGGCCGGTTGCAGCCCGTCGCCCAGGTGTTCTTGCGCGGTGCCGCGCAGCGGGTTCGATCCGTACAGGGCAATGCCGGGGCGCTGCACGTCGAAGTGCAGTTCCGGGTGGGCCAGCAGCGCGGCGGAGTTGGCCAGCGAGCCCTGCGCGGCGGGCCAGTCGGCGCGCACCCCTGCCAGGATGCGGCCAAAGGTTTCGCCCTGTTGCCGGGTGAAGTCGCCCCGCGAAGGGTCGTCGGATACGGCCAGGTGGGACATGGCCAGCACCGGGCGCAGCATGGGCCGGGCGCGCAGCCGGTCGAGCAGGGCGGGCAGGTCGGCTTCGGAAAAGCCCAGGCGGGCCATGCCGGTATCGAACTTGAGGGCGATGTCCACCTGTTGGCCGGGTGCGGCGCGCCCCGCCAGCAGTTCCAACTGGTCGGCGGAATACACTGCGGGCACGATGGACCGGGCCACGCAGCATTCGGCGTCGGCGGCGTCCGTGGCGCCCAGCAGGGCCACGATGCGACCGGGAATGCCGCCGTCGCGCAACTGGGCGCATTCCCCCACGGTGCCCGCGGCAAAGGTGTCGGCCCCGGCGGCTTCCAGGGTGCGGGCCACGGGCAGCAGGCCGTGGCCGTACGCATCGGATTTGATCACCGGCATGGCGGCAGGGGCCATGCGGCGCAGGATTTCGAAATTGCGGCGCAGCGCGCCCAGGCGCACGCGGACGGCTATCTTGTTGTAGGCAATGGTCATATGCGGGGCTCCAGGGTCGGGTCCGGCTGGGAGGTAGGAGGAAGGTTCCGGCAGGGGAAGGGGCGGGCGTCGGGGCGGGGTGCGACCAGCGGCTTTTCCTGCCGGGAAAGTTGTGGTAAACGACTGCGGTCCCGGTATTGTGCAGGGAGCGGTTGTACCCCCTCGCGCCGTGACATTCAATATCTTCGACACCCCGCCGCGCACCGATGCGAGATGCCGTGTGCAGCGCGCCGGGGAGCCGGACCCTCACGTGACTTCATAAACCGGGCCACTGCCCGGACGATCCGGACCGCGCATGACAGACGGCAGACTCCGCCCGCTCGCCGGGTTCGCGGCATATGTGTTCCTGCTGCTTTCCGGCATTCTGCTCGCGGGCGGGGCGCACGCCGCCCAGCAGCCGCAGCCCAACGTGTTGCAGATGCGCACGGAGGACGACCGCGAGGTGACCTGGAACCTCACGGCAGATACGGTCACGTCGCAGAACGACAGCAAGATCATCGAGGCCGAGGGCCGCGTGGCCCTGCGGCGCGGCCAGGACTACCTGAAGGCCGACTACATCCGCTATTATTCCACCACCAACTGGGTGTACCTGAAGGGCAACGTCGAGGTGCACTTCGGCAAGGACGACATTGCCGCCGAAGAAGCGGAATTCGACCTGCGCAGCCGCACAGGCTGGATGAAGAACGGCCGCATCTTCATGGGCGAACCGCACGCCTATTTCGCGGGCGAGCGCATCGACAAGAACTGGGGCGACCTCTACACCTTCACCAACGCCAAGATCACCGTGTGCGATGGTGATACCCCGGCCTGGTCGCTGACCGCCGAGGAGGCCGTGGTCGAAATCGACGGCTACGCCCGCCTGTGGCGCTCGAATTTCCAGGTGAAGGACAGCGACGTCGCCTATTCCCCCTATTTCGTCATGCCCGCCAAGCGCACCCGCCAGTCGGGCTTCCTGATGCCGCAATACGGCATCAGCTCGCGTGACGGCTTCTACTACAACCAGCCGTACTACTGGGTGCTGGACGAGACCAGCGACGTGACCCTGAACGAGTACGCCATGTCCGAGCGCGGTTTCATGCACGGCGTGGAATATCGCTCGCGGCCCACCACGGACCAGACAACCTGGCTGCGCCTGGACTGGCTGTACGACAACGAGGTGGTGGACAGCGACGGCGACGACCCCATCGACGGCAGCGACGGCTTGGTCCGCACCAACCACGAGCGGTACTGGCTGCGCGGCATGTTCGAGCAGCGCCTTGGCGACCCGCGCTGGCGGCTCAAGGGCGACCTGGACTTCGTGTCCGACCAGAACTACCTGCGCGAGTTCAAGCGGGGGCTTGGCGGGTTCAGCGATTCGCGCGACAACCTGTTCAGCCTGTTCGGTCGCGACATCAACGAGCGCGACCGCTACCGCACCAGCCAGGTCATGCTGACCCGCGACTGGGACCGCGTTTCCGTGGCCTTGGGCGGTCGGTATGATCAGGACCCGGAACTGGGCAACGGCAACCGTTCCTATTCGTCCGATTCGCTGCCCCAGCGCCTGCCCGAGGCCGACGTGTACCTGCACCGGGGCGCCCTGTTCGAGGGGCTGCCGCTGGAAGTGCAGGCCTCTGCGCAGTCGGTGTACTTCCACCGCCGCAACGGCACTCAGGGTGCGCGGCACGACGTGCACCCGCAGGTGGTGCTGCCGGTGAACGGCAAGTACGGCTCGGTGATCTCCTCCGTGGGCCTGCGCCAGACCGTGTACGACACCGAGCGCCGCGAGAGCCTGCCCGGTGACGGCGGCGATTCCTCGGGCGAGTCCCGTACCCTGCCGGACTACAACATCGCGGCATCGACGGAAGTTGCCCGCGTCTACCGCGTGGAAAGCGCGCCGCTCACCCTGACCGCCGAGAATGCCGGGCAAAGCCGCTGGACCGGCATCCGTCATGCGTTGCAGCCGCGCGTGGAGTACAACAACCTTCCGCTGCTGGATCAGGAAGACAACCCCCGCTACGACGGCGACGACCGCATCGGCGCACGCAACGAACTGGTCTACTCCATCACCAACGTGTTCACGCGCAAGCGCGAAGTGGTGCGGATGAAGACCAACGACGAGGGCGTGGCGGAACCGGATCTGGGTACCGACTACCTGGAGTTCCTGCGGGTCAAGCTGCAATCCGGCTACGACATCCGGGAGGCCAACCGCGACGACGAACTCGATACCTACGAGCGCCGTCCCGTGCTCGACTACCGGGCCGAGGTGCAATACTTCCCGGTGGCGTGGCTGGCCTGGCACAGCATCAGCGCATGGTCACCCTATACCGGCGATGTCACCCAGCACGACCACGGCCTGACCCTCATCGATGCCAACAGGGGGCAACTGACCCTGGGCTACAACTGGCGCTCAAGTCTCGCCGAGTACAACAGGAAGCGCGACTACGACATCAACGCGTTGTACCTGCGCGGAGAAGCTTCCGTGTGGGGACCGTGGAGCGTCGGCGGCGAGTACCGCGTGGACATCGAGAACGGTACCGACCTGGAACGGATTTTCGACATCATCTACACGCACCAGTGCTTCAAGCTCATCGGTCGAACCACGTTCGACCGGGAAGAGGAACGCTACGAGGTGCTGGTGGTTTTGCCAGGCCTCAGCGATTGATTGTGTTGCCACGAGCTCCTTTTTGCCCTCTGCCTGACCGACCCGAAGGGCGCGCAGCGTGACCGTTGGGCGAGCGCGTAGGCGAGTCCTACGGGCATCGAGAGCAGAGCTGTCAGAATGCCCTTTTGCTCCGGTCGAGTACTGAAGAGTACACTCCCGTCGCAAAAGGGCATTCTTTCTTGGCAGAGAACAAAAATGCTGCTCGTGGCGACACCATCTTAATGGTGTCCTCCCGTTTTTTTCCTTCCCAGCGCCTGCTTCGTCAGTTTTGGCGCGGTGCTACACCGTATGCCGTCCGCTTTCGCGTTTCCACTCCGATACCATCTCGCGCACCATGGCCGCGCGCGGTTCCTCCACCTGCTTGAATCGCTCGGCGAACACATGCAGGTGGGTGCCGCCGCGCGGGGTGAACAGCCCCTTCACCCGACACCACAGCGGGTCCAGCGCCTCGGTCATGTGGTCGAGCACGGTGTTGGTGATGGTTTCCATGAACGACTGGTGGTTGCGGTACGCGAACATGTACAGCTTGAAGCTTTTGGATTCCACGCAGAGTTGGTCGGGGATGTATTCGGTGACGATGGTGGCGAAGTCCGGCTGCCCGGTCACCGGGCACAGCGAGGTGAATTCCGGAAAGGCGATGCTCACGATGTAGGGCCGGTCCGGAAAGTTGTTGGGAAAGGCCTCCAGAATGTGCGGGCCGGGGCCCGCGTGGGGATATTCGGCCTTCACGCCCAGCGTGCGCAGGTGGGCGGTCTGGTCCTGGCTGCGGGTATAGGCGGCGTCGGCGGCACCCGCTGCGGTACGGGACGCGGGGGATTCGGTCTTCTTGGTCATGCGGTCTCTCCCGTGGGAATATGATGCCTGCATTGTGGCTGCTGGCGTCTTCCTTGGCAAGGGCCGTGCCCGGCTGTTCGTGGTGGTACTTTCGGCAACTACTTTCGTCATCAGAAAACGGTTGCCACGCCGGGCCATTGCGCTATCCTGTGCGGCAAACCACCCGCCACGGAGGATGTCCCATGGCCAAGTCCCATCCCAAAGGAGTGGAAGAAGCGCTCTCGCTCGTCAAGGGCGGGCTTGGCGGCATTGCCGATCAGGTGGTGCCGTGGTTTTTTGCCAACATGCCGGATTATTATCTGCGCACCCATTCGGTGACGGAGCAGGTGCAGCACCTGCAAGCCATCATCTCGGGCCGGGTGGTCACGGACAACCAGGCGGTGCGCCTGGCCAGCCCGGACGGTCGCAAGATCACCTACATTTCCCCTTCCGCCTCGCGCGACCTGCACGGCATCCTGGCCGGAATGCTGGGCGAGCACATCGAAACGGCGCGCATCTACACCACGGCGGACGGCCAACTGGGCCTGAACGAGTTCCTGCTGGCCCCGCAGCCCCGCGCGGGCAGCCTGCGCACCAGCGAAGGCGACGACCTGTTCAGCGCCGCCCTGGACGCCATGCGCGCCAGCGGTGAACTGCCGGAAACGGACATGGCCGCCTTTGGGGCGTTCCTGGCCGCCGCCAATGCGGAATACGTGGAAAAGTTCGACCCGGTGCGGGCGGCCCGTCACTTCCGGCTGCTGCGCGAGATAGGCGGCGGCGACGACACCGGGCTGCTCATCGAGCAGTGTTCGGCCCCGACCGTGCCCGCCGTGTCCGACAGACCCGGCGGGCCTGGCGTGCCCGGCGCAGTTGCGGGCGGCGGGA
>NZ_VRYY01000041.1 GCF_015731765.1 Nitratidesulfovibrio oxamicus | reverse complement strand
CGGCGCGGGCCAGGTGCAGGGCAATGGCCCCCACGCCGGAGTACAGGTCCCACACCGTGTCGTCCGGGCCGGCGGCGGCCATGCGGCGCGCCTCGGCGTACAGCAGGCTGGCGGCGGCGGTGTTGGTCTGGAAGAACGAATCGGGACCCAGCAGCAGGTCGTTGCCGCCCAGGCGCTCGGTCAGCACGGCCTCGCCGTCCACGGCCAGCACCCGTTCGCCGTAGGCCACCTGTTCCGGATCAAGGCGCAGCGAATGCACCACGCCGGTCACCTCGGGAAAGCGGGCGCGCAGCGCCTCGGCCAGGCGAGAGACGGCCTGGGCCGCGCCGGGGTGCCGCCCGGTGATGCACTGGATCATGCACTGGCGGCCCGGGGCGTCCTGCCCGTCGCCTTCCGCCGGGGGGCCGGTGTCGGCATTCCGCCCCAGTTCCGGCTCGCGCACCACCAGAAAACGCCAGAACCCGTCCTGCCTGCCGTCATCCCAGCCGGGCAGGCCGCTTTCGCGCGCGAGGTCGCGCACCGCCTCTACGATGCGCGCCGTGAGCGGCGTTTGCAGGTGACATTCCGTTATGTCCACCACCGCACGCGAAGCGCGGCGACGCAGGCCCAAGTGCAGCTGACCGTCACCGGGCTGGCTGAAGGCGAATTCCATCTTGTTGCGAAAGCCGCGCTCGGCGGGGGAGGCCAGGATGGGCAGCACGTTGGCGTCGCGCAGGCCGCCGATGCGCCCCAGCGCATCGACAACGAAGCGTTCCTTCCAGCGCAGTTGCTCGGCGTAGGGCAGGTCCTGCCAGGCGCAGCCGCCGCAATCGCCAAAGTGGACGCAGAAGGGGGCGCACTGGATGGGCGACGGTTCAAGCACGGCGTCCAGCGTGGCTTCGGCGAAGCGGCGCTTCACCGTGGTCAGTCTGGCGCGGACGCGCTGGCCGGGCAGGCCGCCCGCAACGAACACGACGCGGCCCTCGTGGCGGCATACGGCGCGACCGCCAGCGGCAAGGCCGTCCACGGTCAGTTCCAGAAGGTCGCCGGGGCGGGGGGTGGTATCGGACATGGTGTCTCCATGAATATGTTGTGAACGTGGCGACCGGGGTGGCCGCGCGTGCATGTTTGCTTCGGCCCGTCCGGTTGCGCCGATTGCGATGGCGGACCGGGCGGGGCGTCACCTGGCGGAGGGGGGATGCCCCGTACGGTGTTGCCGGTGCCCGGCGTCATTCCTGCCGGGTGCGGGGCGGGCCATGTACAGCGGGACGGCGCGCGAGGCAAGTGCGCGCAAGGCTTTACGGGTGCATGCCTTGTGCGGGAATTCACGATGCGCTTGACATTTGCCGGAAAAGCGGCAAGTAATCTGCGGACCTGGAGTGTTCACGTCTATCCCCGCCCGGTGCGTGGCGGTCGCCTTGCGTGACCGCGTGCCGCCGCCGGGCCGCACAAGGAGTCCGGACATGATGAACGAACTGATTCAGAATGCGATGCATTCGAGCCCGCAGGGTTTCCTGGGCGTCAGCCTGATCGCCATCTACTTCTGCGTCATCGTGGCCACCGCCTTTTACCGTATCGGTAAGGGCGACCACATGCATCATTAAAGGGACCGCAGAACGAAGGAATCAGGGCCGGGCTTGCCCGCCGGGTTTCTTCGGCACCGTGCCGCGTCCCTCGCCGGGGCGTCGCGGATTTTCGGGCGCGCCGATGCGCGCATCGCCAGTTTTCCGAAGGGGCCGTCCGCAAGGGCGGCCTTTTTGCGTGCGCTGCACCCGGCGGAGCGGGGCGAACCAACCGGCAATCTTCGATGGTGTCCCGGGTCTGGGCGTCCCGTTTGGACCCGCCCGGTTTTGCCCAGTCCCGCCAGTCCCGCCAGTCCCGATTCCGCCCCGTCACACCGCCAGGCGGTCCTCCATGATGTCCATCAGGTAACGGCCGTAGTCGTTCTTCAGCATGGGGGCTGCCAGCGCGCGCAGGGCGTCGTCGTCGATGTAGCCCTTGCGCCAGGCGATTTCCTCTATGCAGGCGATTTTAAGCCCCTGCCTGTCCTGCACGGCCCGCACGAACGACGCCGCCTGATGCAGCGATTCGAAGGTGCCGGTATCCAGCCAGGCCACCCCGCGCCCCAGGAACTCCACCGACAGGTTGCCTTCGCGCAGGTACAGGTTGTTAAGGTCGGTGATTTCCAGTTCGCCGCGCGGCGAGGGGGAGAGCCGCGCGGCCAGTTCCGGCGCGCGCCCGTCGTAGAAATAGAGCCCGGTGACGGCAAAGCGCGACTTGGGCGCCGCGGGTTTTTCCTCGATGCTCATGACCTTGCACGCCGCGTCGAACTCCACCACGCCGTAACGTTCCGGATCGCGCACCTTGTAGCCGAACACGATGCCGCCCTTTTCCAGCCGGGCGCACTGCCGTAGCAGCGAGGGCAGCCGGTCGCCGTAGAACAGGTTGTCGCCAAGGATCAGGCAGCTGGGTTCGCCGGCCAGAAAGTCGCGCGCCAGCAGAAAGGCCTGGGCCAGCCCTTCGGGGCGGGGCTGCTCTATGTAGGTGAACGAAAGGCCGAGCTGCGCGCCGTCGCCCAGTAGTTCGCGAAAGCGCGGCTGGTCCGCCGGGGTGGTGATGATGCATATCTCGCGGATGCCCGCCAGCATCAGCACCGACAGCGGATAGTAGATCATGGGCTTGTCGTACACCGGCATGAGCTGCTTGGAGACGCCCATGGTGATGGGATAGAGCCGCGTGCCGGACCCACCGGCGAGAATGATGCCTTTCATGCCGACCTCTCTGGTGATGATGCCGTGCAGGGCACGGCAGTGCGGCATGGTAGCCGGGACGGGGCGGGAAGGGAAGGGGGATGCGCGCCGGGGCCGGGCGAGAGGAGGAGGCAGGCAGCCCGTGCGGGCTGCCGAACTGGCAAACTGGCAGGCAGGCGAATTGGCGTACAGGCGAATTGGCGGAGATGCAGGCCTGTCGGGTCGATGCACGCGTTTCTGCTCGGGCAACAAAAAAACGGCTTTCGCCGTTCCGGCGCCCTTTGCGGCAAGGGCGCTTTGGTGTGCTCGCATTTTTTGGTGGTCCGGGGGGAACAGCCTTGGGGGAGGGCCTTGGTGCGGGGTTCCCCCCGGACGCGAGACGAGACACACTCGAGAAGGGATATACCCCCGGAACCACGGGGCGTCTGTTAGAAATTTCGCGGGGCCTGGCTGTGCCGGGCCGTAAGCATTTGCTTGCACATGGTATCGTTGAAGAAAGGGGAAATTCTAATGCGGGCGCTGCACGCTGGCCGTTGCCGGTGGGGGGAAATCCCGACCTTGCGGGGCATGTGGGCGTGTGCTATCGACATCGGCCCCGCATGCCGGGGAGCGTGGACCGGCCAAAAGGCCCGCGTTCGCGCGCGGATGCGGCCCGCTGGTGGCCGTCCTGATGGAATTTTACGAACATTTCCGGGGCTCGGCCGCGCAGGGTGGCAATCCGGGGTTGACTTCCTGCCCCGAATGAGGATAAGTCAGCCCTCTCTCGTCATGGAGGTTACTAATGTACGCGATTATCGAAACGGGTGGCAAACAGTTCCGCGTCGAAGAAGGCGCCAAGATCTTCGTCGAGAAGCTCGAGGCCGAAGCCGGCAGCGAAATTGTCATCGATAAGGTTCTGATGCTGGGCGGCGGCGCATTTTCTGTCGGCGCTCCCTATGTGGAAGGCGCGAAGGTCACCGCCGAGGTGGTCGAACACGGTCGCGGCGAAAAGCTCATCGTGTTCAAGAAGTGGCGCCGCAACGACTCCCGCAAGAAGCAGGGCCACCGTCAGGACTTCACGGCCCTGAAGATCAAGGCCATCCAGGCCTAGCGCCAAGGAGAACACGTCATGGCACATAAGAAAGCAGGCGGCAGCTCTCGCAACGGTCGCGACAGCGCCGGACAACGCCGCGGCGTGAAGCGCTTCGGCGGCGAGCAGGTTCTGGCCGGCAACATTCTGGTTCGTCAGCTGGGCACTCGCGTGCACCCCGGCGACAACGTGGGCATGGGCAGGGACTACACCCTGTTCGCCACCGTCGAGGGCACCGTGAAGTACGAAAAGTACACCCGCAAGAAGAAGGTCCAGACCCGCGTGCACGTGGTGCCCGCCCAGGCGTAGGCCAGGCCGCACATACACGTCCACGGCTTGCATTTCCGGGGCGGAAGTCGCGTAGCGTTCTTCCGCCCCTTTCGTGTTGGCTCCGTGCCGCGGGCTCGTGTAGTGCACGGGGCAGGCAGGCCGTACCCATTGCATCAATGGTGCCGGGCAGGCCTGACATGGAGACCGAACCAGTCATATCCATGCCAGTCAGGTCCGAACCCGGCAGGCCCAGACAGGTCTGGCCCAAACCGGCACGGAAGGCGGGGCAGGCGCGCCGGTTGTCGGCGCCCACACCGGATTTTTCGGCGTTCTGTGCGTTCACCGCGCCGGGCGCGTTACGGCAGGCCGGGCACTTTCGGCATCGCTTCGGCGTTCCGGGCATTCCGGGCGCCGCATCCATCGCATATCCACAGTTTTCAAGGCAGGCATCATCATGCGCTTCGTTGACGAAGCCACCATTACGGTTCGCGCGGGCAACGGCGGCAACGGCTGCGTTTCTTTCCGCCGCGAAAAGTTCGTGCCGCGCGGCGGCCCCGACGGGGGCGACGGCGGCGACGGCGGCAGCGTCATCCTGCGCGCCTCCAACCGGCTGCTGTCGCTCTACGACTTCCGCCTGCAACGCAACTACGAGGCGCAGAACGGGCAGGGCGGCATGGGCAGCCAGTGCCATGGCCGCAAGGGCGACGACCTGACGGTGGAATTGCCCGTGGGCACCCAGATATACGAGGTGACCGAGGACGGTGAAACCCTGCTGTGCGACCTTTCCGACCCGGAGACCGTCTTCGTGGTGGCGCAGGGTGGGCGCGGCGGCAAGGGCAACGAGCACTTCAAGTCCTCCACCAACCGCGCCCCGCGCTTTGCCCAGAAGGGCGAGACGGGAGAGGTGCGCTCGCTGCGCCTGGAACTGAAGATCCTGGCCGACGCGGGCCTGCTGGGCCTGCCCAACGCGGGCAAGTCCACCTTCATCTCCAAGGTGTCGGCGGCGCGGCCCAAGATCGCGGCCTATCCGTTCACCACGCTGATCCCCAACCTGGGCGTGATGATCGACGAGGTAGATCCCGAACAGCGGCTGGTCATCGCGGACATTCCCGGCCTCATCGAGGGGGCGCACGCAGGGCAGGGCCTTGGGCACCGCTTCCTGAAGCACGTGGAGCGCACCCGGTTCCTGGTGCACATCCTGAGCGTGGAAGACGTGTCGCTGGACAGCCCCGACGGCCCGTGGAGCGGCTTTGACCTCATCAACGAGGAACTGGTGCGCTTCGACGCGGACCTTGGCCAGCGGGTGCAGTTGCAGGTGGTCAACAAGATCGACCTGCGCGACCCCGAAGAAGTGCAGGCCCTGCGCGACCGCGCAGCTGCCGATGGCCGCACCGTGCACTTCATGTCCGCGCTGACCGGCGAGGGGGTGGAGGACGTGGTGGCCGAGATGTGGCGCATGCGCGACGAACTGGACAACCACGAGGCACTGGTGCGCCTGCGCGAGACCGAGGAATTCGACGAGGAAGAAAGCGACATCGAGGTGATCTGGGTGCGCGAATAACCCCGGCGCAAGCTGGCGGCGCGCCCGCATCCCAACGGAGCGACGGCATGTCCGGACGGAACGAGGCAAGGCGGGATCAGGCGGATACGGCGGGCGACTGGCAGGCCGAACGGCGCAGGGCGCTGACGGATGCGCGTTGCGTCGTGGTCAAGGTGGGCAGCGCCGTGCTGACCAATGGCGAAGGGCTGGACCTTGCCATGGTGGAATCGCTGGCAGGCCAGCTTTCTGCCGTGCAGGAAGGCGGGCGTCGCGTGGTGTTGGTGTCTTCCGGCGCGGTGGCGGCGGGGCGCGGCGTGCTGCGCAGCTGCTGCGAGATCGCGGGCATGCCCCACCGGCAGGCGGCATCGGCCATCGGGCAGAGCCGCCTGATGCATCATTATGATGAAGCCTTTGCCCGGCGCGGGCGCATATCGGCCCAGGTGCTGCTGACCCGCGACGACCTGAAGAGCCGCAACCGCTTCCTCAACGCCCGCAACACCTTTGCCGCGCTGCTCGACTGGGGGGCCATCCCCGTGGTCAACGAGAACGACACCGTGGCCGTGCACGACCTGAAGTTCGGTGACAACGACTGCCTGGCCAGCCTGTTGCTGAACATCGTGGAAGCCGACCTGTTCGTGAACATGACCTCGGCGGGTGGCGTGTTTGCCGAAAATCCGCAGGACAACCCCGACGCCTGTGTCATGGACTGCATCGACGACGTGCACGGGCTGGACCTGGACGGATTGTGCGGCGGCAAGACGTCCGTGGGCACCGGCGGCATGTATTCCAAGCTGCTGTCCGCGCGGCGCGCCGCGCAGATAGGCGTGCCCACGCTCATCGTGCCGGGGCGCGAGCCCGACGTGCTGGCCCGCGTTTTCGCCGGAGAGGCCATTGGCACCTGGGTGCGCGCCGACGCCCGCACCGTCTCGCGCCGCAAGTACTGGTTGGCCTATCAGTCGGACCCGGCAGGCACCGTCACCGTGGACGAGGGCGCGGCCCGCGCCCTGCTGCAGGGCGGCAAAAGCCTGCTGCCCGGCGGGGTGTGCGCGGTGGAAGGGGGCTTCGGCTCCGGTGCGCTGGTGCGCGTGGCCGCGCAGGACGGCACTGTCATCGGGGTGGGGCTTTCCAACTACGCGGCGGCGGAACTGCGGCGCATCATGGGGCACAAGCGCCACGAGGTGGCGGCCATCCTGGGTGATGCGCATTATCCGGAAGTTATACATCGCGACAATCTGTTGCTGGACGCCGTGGTGTAGGGCCCAAATTGTCCTTTTGTCCGTTGGCTTCCGACCCGGAGGGCGCGAAGCGTGGCCGTTGGGCGAGTTTGCGAGCCCTACGGACATCGTGCGCAACGCGGTCAAACTTCGCCCGCCATGGCTTTGCTGTCCTTATCCGTAAGACTCGCGCTACGCGCTCGCCTAACGGCTGAGGCCCGGTCGAATACGATAAGAGCGCGATGCGGTCGCCATCCGCAAGGTTCGCTTCGCTCACCTAACGGCTGCCGCACTCCCTCATGGCGGGCTTGTTTTCCTCGCCAACGAGCAAAAATCCTAATTTGGGCACAGCCCGCTGTCGCTCGAAGCCAGCGCCAAGTACGTTAACAGCGAATGCTTTGTAAGGTGTGAACTTTATTCTGGAATAACGGCAGGCCTCGGCTTGTTCGTCCTGTCGGCAAGGAACCCCGCATGACCGTACACGCACCGCACGCCACGCCCCCCTGCATCCTGACCATCGCCGGGTCCGATTCCGGCGGCGGCGCAGGCATCCAGGCCGACCTGAAGGCCATGACCGCCCTCGGCGGCTTCGGCATGAGCGTCATCACCGCGCTCACGGCCCAGAACGGCCTTGGCGTCACCGGCATCCACGCCCCGGACGCGGAGTTCGTGGCGCTGCAACTGACCACCGTGCTGGACGGCTTTCCCGTGGCCGGTGCCAAGACGGGCATGCTGTTTTCCGCGCCCATCATCGAGGCCGTGGCCGACGTGCTGGCCGCCCGCAAGAACTTCCCGCTGGTGGTGGACCCGGTGTCGGTGAGCCAGAGCGGGCACCGCCTGCTGCGTGAAGACGCCATGCAGGCCCTGGTGCGTCGCGTGCTGCCCCTGGCCGACCTGCTGACCCCCAACCGCCCCGAGGCGGAAATGCTGGCGGGCATGGACATCGCCACCGAAGCTGACGTCCGTGAGGCGGTGCGCCGCATCCTGGCCATGGGACCGAAGGCGGTACTGCTGAAGGGCGGCCACTTCGAGGGCAGCGGCGACCTGATCGACTGGCTGGGCCTGTCCGGTCCCCTGCCCGGTACCGGCGGCGCACCGGAGATCATCGCACTTTCCCAGCCGCGCGTGGATACCCCCAACAACCACGGCACCGGGTGCACCCTGTCCGCCGCCATCGCCACCTGCCTTGGCCTCGGCATGGACCTGCTGCCCGCCGTGCAGCGCGCCCAGCGTTACCTGAACCTGTGCCTGCGCGAAAGCTACACGCCGGGGCAGGGCTTCGGCCCGCCCAACCATGCCGCCCCCCTGACCCTGCGGGAGTTCTAGCGGGATTGCCGCTAGCCCGTCATCCGGCCCGGCGTTGGCGTTTTCGCACGTTCAGTCTGGCATGGCTGGCCGTTGGCACGTCAGCCCGGTTCCACATATTCGGGCCGCCCCTTCCGGGCGGCCCTTTGCATTTTCATGGCAGGGGCGGCATTGTCGGGCGGCCTTGCCCTTGGCGTCGCCGGGCCCCCCAGCCTGCCGACTTGGAAATATCATGGACCTGGGGTAGGCTTTGCCCGGTGTTTCCGGCCCCCGCACGGCCCGCAAGCCGCGTCTGACCCGCCCCGATCACGTCCGGTCCCCTCGCGCGCCCTCCCGCCCGCACCCGGCGCCACCCCGAGCCACCACAGGACGAC
>NZ_VRYY01000040.1 GCF_015731765.1 Nitratidesulfovibrio oxamicus | reverse complement strand
GCAGCCGCTTCGTGAAGTCGCGCGCCCGGTGGCGCGCCCGATGGGCTGCGTCCACCCTGGCAAGGCCCGAGGCGGCAACGCGCGCGCACCGTTCGGGATCGGCCCGTGCGGTGTGGACCACCTGCACCAGGCTGTCGATGTCGTCCGGTTCGTACAGCAAAAGGTCGCGCCCGTCCTTGAACAGGTCGGTCAGGCCATGGCCGATGCGCGGGGTGACCAGGCAACCGCCGCAGCCCAGGGCCTCGAAGACCCGGAAGTTCAGGTCTCCGTGCTCGCAGTAGTTCAGCAGCAGCCGTCCGCGAGGGTACAGCGCCCGGTAGTCGCCCCGGGTCACGTGCAGGCCCGGCAGGCGCTGTCCCAGCCGTTGCAGGAAGGCATGGCGCGCCGGGGTGCGGGCCGCGTCCACGGTGCCCACGAACAGCAGGTCCCATTCCGGCGCGGGGGGGCGCGGCAGGTCCGCATCCTTGGCGAAGGCGGGCGTCCACCAGATGCGTTCATCCGGCAGTCGCCGCCCGGCCACCAGCGGAATATGGTCGCGCAGGCTCATCAGGCACACGTCGAAGGCCTGGGCGTACAGCGGGTACCAGCTGTGGATGTGCGAATCCACGCAGTAGAACACGGT
This sequence comes from Nitratidesulfovibrio oxamicus, assembly GCF_015731765.1. Lineage (GTDB taxonomy): Bacteria > Desulfobacterota > Desulfovibrionia > Desulfovibrionales > Desulfovibrionaceae > Cupidesulfovibrio > Cupidesulfovibrio oxamicus. The sequence continues at coordinate 7,879 of NZ_VRYY01000040.1, read as the reverse complement.
CAGGCAGGGGAATGATTCCATGCCCAGCACAAAGGGCGGGCGACTCTTGTCCGCCACCACCACCACGTCGGGCTCCCAGCCCGCCGTGCGCACGATGTCCTCCCAGCCGAACACGGCCACCTGCTGGAAATCCATGGCGTGCACCTGCCAGCCTTCGTCGCGCAGGGCTTGCGCAAAGAACGGGCTGCCGATCCAGAACAGCCTGGGCATGCGGTTATCGTGTTCGCCAGTCATGGCCGGGGTATACCGTGCCGGGGCGGCGGGCGCAACGCGGGTGATGATGTGGCGAGGCGGCGGACCGGTGAGGATGTTCGGCCCGGAAAGGCCGCGCTCTTGCCGACCGCGCCCCTTTCCCCCTTGCCAGCCGCCGTGCGAACGGATAGTGCTGTGACGTCGTGTTGTCGGCGTCACCGGCCCCTTCCCGTTGAGTCAGCAGCGGGGATCCCCATGTCCATCCTTACCCGGAACACCGCGCTCGCGGGCGTTCTCGACACCCATCTCGCGGCCCTGGCCGCGGACGAGGGCCTTGCGCCCCAAACCATTCGCGACGGTATCGAAGGCGGCACCATGGTGTTGCTGGGCAATCCGTCGCACCCTTCGTTGCGTCCGCTGCTGGTGGGCCAGCCTTCCCGCGTGAAGGTCAACGCCAACATCGGCACCTCGCCCCTGTGCAACAATCCCGACCGTGAAATCGAAAAGCTCGCCGCCGCGCTTGGCGCCGGGGCCGACACCGTGATGGACCTTTCCATCGCGGGCGACCTGCTGGCCATCCGAAAGGGCATGCTGGCCGCCTGCCCCCTGCCGCTGGGCACCGTGCCGCTGTATTCCGTGGCCCAGAAGTACCTGGACAAGGGCAAGGACCCGGCGGGCATGGACCCGGAAGAACTGTTCGCCGAAATCGAGATGCAGGCGGAGCAGGGCGTGGACTTCATGACCGTGCACTGCGGCCTGACCCGGCGCGGCGCCGAATGGGCCACAGAGGGCGGTCGCGTGCTGGGCATCGTCTCGCGCGGGGGCTCCATCCTGGCCCGCTGGATGCGCAAGAACGGCAAGGAAAACCCCCTGCTGGAACAGTACGACCGCATTCTTGAAATTGCCCGCAGGCACAACGTCACCCTGTCGCTGGGCGACGGCCTGCGCCCCGGCGCCGGCGCCGACGCGGGCGACGCCGCCCAGTGGGAAGAAGTGATGATGCTGGGCCGTCTGGCCAAGGCGGGCCTGGCCGAAGGCGTGCAGTGCATGATCGAAGGCCCCGGCCACGTGCCCATGCACGAGGTGGAGGCGCAGATCGTCGGCATCAAGAAGTTGACCAACAACGCCCCGCTGTACGTGCTGGGCCCGCTGACCATCGACAGCTCGCCGGGTTACGACCACATCGCCGGGGCCATCGGCGGGGCCATCGGCGTGCGCGCCGGGGTGGACTTCCTGTGCTACCTCACCCCGGCCGAACACCTTACCCTGCCCACCATCGACGACGTGAAGGCCGGTGTCATGGCCTCGCGCATCGCCGCGCAGGCGGGCGAGGTGGCCCTGGGCCGTCGGCACGCGCTGGAACGCGAGGCAGGCATGTCGCAGGCCCGCATGGCCCTTGACTGGGACGGCATGAAACGCTGCGCGCTGGACCAGGAAATGGTGGATGCCCGCCGGGGCGAGCACCGCAATGAAGAGGAATGCGCCATGTGCGGCAAGTTCTGCGCCGTGAAGATGCTGCGCGACGACCCGCAGGGCGCGCTGTAGCAGCGCGCCGCCCGCCAGCTCAGCCAGCCCGCCTTGCCCAGTCGGACAGTCCGGCTGGAACGGGCCGGTCAGCGGCGGATGCAAACCGGAAACGGGAGGGATGCCGACATCCTTCCCGTTTTCTTGTCGCCGGGGCGGCCAGGCGTATTGCGCACCGAAGGGAAGGCGGCGGACGGTCGGGCCAGCCCGCACACTTGCGCGCGGGCCACCTTGCGGTTGGCTATGCTTCCGTCCGGGGGGCTGGGGCGGTCTGCACCAGTGCGTCGGCGTGTTCGTCCCACCCGGCCACTACCTCCAGGCATCGGGCGGCGCTCACCGGACGGCTGAACAGGTAGCCCTGAAAGACCTGGCAGCCCAGTTCCGCAAAGCGTTCGAACTGTTCCCGTCGTTCCACCCCTTCCACCACGGTGGTTATGTCCAGGCTGCGGGACAGTTCCACGATGCTGCGCATGATGTGCTGGTTGATGTCGCCGTGGCTGGCCTCGGTGAGCGATCGGTCGATCTTCACCGTGTCCACGGGAAAGTCGCGCAGGTAGCGCAGCGAGGCGTGCCCCATGCCGAAATCGTCGATGGCCACGCGCACCCCGGCAGCGCGCAGGCGGCGCAGGGCCTTGACGGTGCGCTTGTCGGGCAGCAGCACGGTGGATTCTGTCAGTTCCAGTTCCAGCAGGTGCGGGGCAAGGCCGGTGCGCGACAGCAGGTCCAGCACGTCGCGGTCGAAGCGGGGGTTCAGCAACTGGCGCGGGGCCACGTTGACAGACATGATGAAGTCATCGGGCACCAGTCCCGTCCACGCCACGCGGCGGGCGCAGGCGCGGTGCAGCACGAGCATGCCCAACTGGTCGATGATGCCGGTGTCTTCCGCCAGGGCCACGGCGATGGGCGGCGCTATGCGCCCGTAAGCCGGGTGGTGCCAGCGCAGCAGGGCCTCGGCGCCGTGCGGACGGCCATCCCCCCCGATTTGTGGCTGGTACTCCATAAATACTTCATCGTCGCGGGCCAGGGCGGCGGAAAGGTCGTTGGCCAGCGAGGTGGCAACGCGCCCCTGTTCACCGGGGCGGTCGATGCACTTGCGGCCGCTGGGCCCCAACTCGTTGCCGCTGGCGGTATGCAGCAGTTCGGTCAGGATGTGCCTGCCGTGCCGTTCGCGCAGCGCGTCGGACATCCGCACGAAGGGCAGGTACAGGGCCATGCCGAGGCCAAGGTTGAACGCCTGCATCAGCGAACCCGCCAAGGACCCCGTGGCCGCGTAGCCGTTGAGCAGCGGGGGAGTGGTCCAGACCACGTCGGGCAGGGTGTACGGCACCAGGTGCAGCAGGGTTGCGGTATGGGCGGCGATGGTCTGCGCCAGCGGCACCAGCAGGAAGGGGATCAGGTATACCGGGTTCATGACCATGGGCAGGCCAAACAGCAGCGGTTCGTTGACGTTGCACAGCGCGGGCAGCAGGGCCATCAGGGCCAGCCTGCGGTTGCCGCTGTCGCGGCTGGCGTGGAGGATGGCGGCGATGAGGCACAACGTGCTCCCCGATCCGCCCATGCGCGTGAACACGTCGAAGAAGGTCTTGGTCAGCACGTAGGGCGGCGCCTGCCCAGCCGCCACCGCTGCGGCGTTGGCTACCCCGGCGGGGGCCAGGATGGCGTCCTCTATGGGAAACAGCAGGTTGGGACCGTGCGCCCCGAAGAACCACAAAACCTGCGACAGGCCCGTGTACAGCAGGCCGAGGCCCAGGGTGTTGCCCGCTTCCGTGAAAGGCAGGATCATGACGTTGTGCACGGCCCCGTGCAGATCGGAAATGCCGATGGCCACCAGCCCCGCGCGCAGCAGGCCAAAGATGATGATTGTCAACATGGCCGCGGGCATCTGGGTGAGGATGTCGCGCACCACCGGATCGTGCCCCGCGGCCTTCAGCGGCAGTTGCAGGCGCTTCACGTCCGACAGGCGCACGAACAGCCCGGACCCGCCCACGGAAACCATGAACGCCAGCAGCAGGCCCCGGTTCATGGAGAACATGCCACGCCAGGACATGTCGTTGTCAGGGTTGGTAACCACGAAGAAGCAGGCCATCACGACGATGGCGGACATGGCCGGGCTGACGAGCTGCCCGCCGCGCCGCTGGTTGTACACCATGGCCATGGTGCCGCTGAAGGCGCACAGTACGGCCAGCGAGGCGATGCCGAAGGTGCCGGAAATCAGGGCGTCTGCTGTGGCGATCCAGGCGGGGCCGAACAGTGCGTCCAGTGTCTGGTGCAGCAAGGGAAAGGGCGTGTGCCGCACCATCAGCGCGAAGGCGCCCACCGTGACCAGCGGCAGCACCAGGGCCAGGGCGCGCTGCACCGCGATGACCACGGGCAGGTCGGCCATGCGCTCGGTAACGTCGGTAAAGACCACTGCCAGTGGCCGCCACCACGGCACGGCAAGGGGGGGCGCGTTGTCGACCATGCCCGCCTTCACGCTGCCCCTCTGACCGTGCGGGGGCGGCGTTGCGCCCAGGGCCGGCTTGGTGCGCTGCCCGGCAGTTTCTGATTGTAACCAGTATCCATTGGCGCTGGGCATCCCTGACGGGGTGTCGGGCTGGGCTGCCCTGCCGAACCCGCCGGTTACATGGAGAGTTTGCTTTCCAGTTTCTTTTTGGCGTCTTTCAGGTCGTCAATATCCTGCTTGAGTTCTTTTATCTTTTCAGCCTGCTCTTCTCCGGAACCGAAAAAAGCAGTCTTGGTTTCTTGCAGTTCGCCTTCTTTCGTCCTGATGTCACTCTCCGTGTCCTTCAATTCGTCAACAGCGTCTTCCTTGTCGACGCCGCTGGCTTCACCTCGGGAACGGGTTTTGATTTTCAGGGGCCTGGATTCTTCATCTTTATTGTCGCCAACGCTGCCGCCATCTTTTGCGGCAGCCTTCCCGGCCTTCATCTCTTCAGCCCTGGCGCGCCCCTCATCGGATATTTCGACCTTGTCATGGGCGTTCGACGGGTTGCCGCTTTTGGGGGTGTCTTTCGCCTTTTCGATGTGTTGCCGCCCGATGGAGCTTCCCGTTTGAATGGAGATGGCGTCAACTGCAATTTGCGATACAGGCATCGTCCGTTCCTGACCTGTCAGAGGTTGCGAATCTCAGCCAGCCTGATCGGATGATGCCAAGGGAAGTTGAGGGTTGGATCCGGAAAAAGCCGGGCCCGGATGTGCCCTTTTCGGTGGAGGCGCGCTGGGGGCTTCTCCTTGCGGGGGGCATCAGGGGCATGCTGCGGGGGGGGGCTTTCAGCCGTGTTCCGGAAAGCCGCCAGGTTATGGCGCGCCCGGCTTGGGCGCGTTCACCACGTTGGTGGGCGCACCGGCCAGGAAGGCGCGGATGTTGCCCGCCGTGACGCGCATCAGGGTCTGGCGCGCGGTCAGGGTGGCCCAGGCCAGGTGCGGGGTGATCAGGCAGTTCTTGGCCGTCAGCAGCGGGTTGTCCGGTCGGATGGGTTCCACCGCCACCACGTCCACGCCAAGGCCGCCCAGATGGTTGTCGTTGAGTGCGGCGGCCACGGCGGCCTCGTCCAGCAGGGGGCCGCGCGCGGTGTTGATGAGGATGGCGCCCTGCTTCATGGAGGCCAGGCGCACACGGTTGACCATGCCGCGCGTGGCGTCGGTGAGCGGGCAATGCAGGGTTACCACGTCGGACCGGGCGAAGAGTTCGTCAAGCGAAACGTAGGCGAACGGTTCGTACCCCGGCATGGTGCGGGTGTTGGGCGAATATGCCAGCACCTTCATGCCGAAGGCGTTGGCGATCTGCCCCACGCGCTTGCCCATGTTGCCGAAGCCCACGATGCCCGTGGTCTTGCCGGTCAGTTCTATCTGGGTGGTTTCCCAGAAGCACCAGTCCTTGTTGGCGCTCCAGTTGCCCACCTTCACGCTGGCGTCGTGCCGGGCAATGCGACGGCACAGTTCCAGCAGAAAGGCGAAGACGTGCTGGGCCACGGCCTCGGTGCCGTAGCCGGGCACGTTGCAGACCGGAATGGAGCGCGCGGCGGCGGCGCGGATGTCCACCACGTCATACCCGGTGGCCAGCACCCCTATGTAGGCAAGGTCGGGCAGTGCCGCGATGGTGTCGGCATTCAGGGGGGTCTTGTTGGTCAGCACCATATGGGCGCCCGCGGCACGTTCGCGTATGGCCTCGCGCGGGGTGCGGTCGTGCACGGTCAGTTCGCCAAGCGCGGCAACGGCATCCCACGGGTTGTCGCCGGGGTTCAGGGTGTAGCCGTCCAGTACGACAATACGCATGGCTGTACTCCGAAAAAGGTTTTTCTGTTGCCACGGGGCGTTGTGTCCAGTAAACGGAAACCTAACCTTCGGAATTCTACGTGAGTCCGCAGCCGCGGTAAAGCCCGCCGCATCCGGGGGTACCAGCCGCATACGGGACCGAGGACCATGTGCAAGGCGCCAGCCGGGTGGACCTATCAACAATACTGTGTGGCCGTGGTGTGCACGGTTCTTCTGCTGTTTGCCGCGTGGCCGGTAGCCCCGGCAGCGCAGGAAACGACGCAGGACGCCTTCGCCTTTGCCCCGCCTGGTGACCTGTCTGGCGATTCGTCTGGCGCCTTGCCCGGCAAACCTGTCGGCGCCTCGTTCACCAATTCCGCCCATCTCGCCAATGCCGCCCATGCCACGGCTGCCCCTGATGCCCCGAACGCCGCGGCAGGAGCGGGCCTTGCCGCCCCCGCAGCCGTCATCACCGCCGCTTCCGGCGAACCTTCACGCATTGCCGCCATCCGGACACCGGGCTTTCCCACCGGTTTCCTGTGGACTCAGAATTTCCACGCCGCAGGGAAACCCGTCACCGATGCCGTTCCTTTCGCTTCCACGGCGACGGTCGTGGTGCCTTCCGGCGTACCTTCGGGTTCGGACCAGCCCCGGTCGGCGGATGCCCAACCGGCGGATGCCCAACCGGCGGATGCCCGTTCGGCAGGGGGAGAACTGGCCCCCGGCGAACCGGTGCGCCTGGGCATGTCCGCCCCCTTCAACGGTCCCGGCGCGTCGCTGGGGCGTGAATTCCATCGCGGCGCGGCCAGTTGTCTGGCTAGAGTCAACGCGGCTGGCGGGGTACACGGCAGGCGGGTGGAAATCGTCGCCATGGACGATGGCTACGACCCCGAGCGCACCGTATGGAACGCCATCCGGCTCATTGAGGAAGAGCGTGTCTTCGCGCTGTTCGGCCTGGTGGGCACGCCCACGGTCACACGGGTGTTGCCGCTGCTGGGCGGCCACCCCGAGCGCACGGTGCCGCTGCTGTTCCCTTTCACCGGGGCGCGTCCCCTGTCCCTGCCGCGTCACGAGGGGCTGGTGTTCCGCCTGCGCGCCTCGTACGACACCGAATTTTCCGAACTGGTGGACCGCCTGCACGGAGCGGGATGCACCCGCATCGCCGTATTCTACCAGGCCGACGCCTATGGCCGCGAAGGCTGGGCCGACCTGCGTGACGCGCTGGCCCGTCGCCGCCTGTCCCTGGCTGCCGAAGCCTCCTATCCGCGTGGCGCGGGAAGCGATGCCGACTTCACCGAGCAGGCAGGGCTGATCCTGCAAGGCAGGCCCGACGCCGTGGTCTGCGTGGGTACCGACGCCGCGTGCGCGGCCTTCATTCGCGATCTGCGCGACATGCTGGCCGCGCGGGGAACGAGCCGGCTGGCAGGCCAGTCGCCAGACAAAACGCCAGACAAAATGCCGGACAAGGCCTCCGGCCAACAGGCGGGTCAACGGGCCGCCGCGTCTTCGCGCCAGCCCTCCAGCACGGGCTGTCCCGCCATCCCTGTGGCCATGCCGTCGTTCGTGGACAGTGCTCAGTTGCTGGAACTGCTGACCGCCATGGGGCGTACCGCCCAGCGCGACTACACGCACGACCTCGTGCTGGCGGAAGTGGTGCCCCCGTGGAACGGCAACCTGCCCGCCGCCCAGGACTATCGCCGTGATTTCGGTGAGATGGCGGACACCCCCGATCTCCTTGGCGCTTCCGGCATCGACGCGGCCCCGGCCCCGGCGTCGGGCGGGGGACTGGCAGGGCTGGTGCTGCATCCCGGGGAGGTGAGCTTCGAGGGGTACCTGGCCGCGCGGCTGCTGGTGCGGGCGCTGGAACGCATGGGGCCTTACCCGTCGCCCGCCGGGCTGCACGCGGCGC
>NZ_VRYY01000039.1 GCF_015731765.1 Nitratidesulfovibrio oxamicus | reverse complement strand
CCAGTCACCCCGGTCGCCGTGCCGACGCCCCCGCCGCGCGCCATCGTCGGGCTGCGCACCGCGGCCAGCTTCGATACCCCACTGCCCCTGCCCGGCGACCATTCGTTCATGGGGCTCATGGACGGCGGAGCGCGCATCGAGCTTTCCGCCACGTCCGACCCGCGGCTTCCCGACAGCGACACCCCCCCCGCCCCGCCGTTGTGTTTCCAGACCGAGCACGGCAGCCGCCCATACTGGAACCCCACCCTGGCCATCCAGCGCGGCGCCTCGCTGCGGGTGCGCCTGGTCAACCGGCTGGACGCCCCCACGTTGTTGCGCTGGCACGGCCTGCTCGCCGACTGGCGCATGGGCGGGCACCCGGTGATGATGCTGCTGCCGGGCGCCAGCCTTGAATATCGCGTTACCCTGCGCAACCGGGCGGGCATCTATCCCTACCACGCCATCGCCCCGGGGTTCTCGGGCCGCCAGACCCACCAGGGCATGACGGGGCTGTGCCTCGTGGACGACGAGGAAGAACGCGCCGCCCTGGCCGCCATGGACATCGAGCCGCTGGGTGCGGGCGGCACCGGCGCCTTCCGGGCCACCCTGCCCGCGCCGGGCAGCGGCCCCTCGGACGTTCCCCTGTTGTTCCAGGACCGCCGCCTCGACCGCGACGGCGTGCCGGTGTACGCGCCCGGCCTGGATGACCGGACAGCGGGCCTTGTCGGCGACGTGCTCACCGTCAACGGCGTGGCCGGCGCCCGGCTGGACGTGGTCACCCGCATGTACCGCCTGCGCCTGGTGAACATGTGCAACGCGCGCATCCTGAACGTGGGGCTGGCCCGCCCCGACGGCGCGCCGCAGCCCTTTACGCTGATGGGCACCGACGGCGGCATGCTGGAACGTCCGCTGCCCTTGCAGCGCCTGTTCCTTGGCCCCGGCGAACGGGCGGACATCCTGGTGGACCTGCGCGCGGCAACCCCCGGCGACGAATGGCATCTGGTCAACCAGCCCTTCGATCCCATGCGCCGGGCCGGATCGGCCTCCGGCGGGGCCGGAGCCCCCGGCGAGGGCGAGTCGGCTCGCCTGTTGCGGATACGGGTGGTGCAGCACGTGGACTACGACCAGCCCCTGCCCGTGCGATTGTGCGAATTTCCGGCGATGCCCCCGCTGCCGCAGGGGCCGCCGCGCCGCCTGCACATCTCGCGCGGCGAGGTGCTGGGCCGCCCATCGTGGTTGCTGAACGGGCAGCCGTTCGCCCTGCGGCACGACACGAGGGCAGACCTGCCGGACGATTTTCCGGCACCGCGCATCCCCGCGCGCATGACGGAAATATGGGAACTGTCCAACGACGCGGTGTCCATCCCCCATGCCCTGCACCTGTCGGGCTTCCAGCTGCGGGTGCTGGAGCGGCGCGACAGCCCGCCCCTGGTGGCGGCCCTGGCCGTGGCCCCCTCCGGGTGTTCGGCCACCGACTCCGGCATCAAGGATACCGTGCTGGTCTGGCCCGGCGAGACGGTGCGGGTGTTGGTGGATTTTCGCGATGCCCCGCCCGGGACGCAGCGCGCCGCGCTGTATTCGCGCATGCTGGAATGTCTGGATGACGGAATGGTGCAGGATGTTGCCGTGCCTTGAGGCGGCGGAGGCCGCCGCTGACAGTATCGCCGCCGCAGGAAAGGCCCCCGGCAAGGACACGGGAACGGGCATGGGCATGGACCAACGCATCGCACGGGCGGACGGTTTCACCAGCGGACCGGGTACCCGGCAAGGTCTGCCCGGCGCGCTCCGTTGGCTGCTGCTGGCCGTGGCCCTGCCGGTGCTGGCCGCCGCCCTGCCCCTTGCTTCTGGAACCCGGATTGCCGATGCCCGGACTGCCGGCACGCTGGCCGCCGACACCGGGCCTGCCCCTGCGGCCCGGCACATCCAGCCTGCCTCCACGCCGCTGAACGTACTGTGCGATGAAGACCTGCCACCGTACGCCTACAAGGGAAAAGGCGCGCTGTCCGGCGCGCGCGGCATCTACCCGGAACTTGCGGCAGAGGCCTTTCGCCGCATGGGCCTTGCGGCATCCATGGTCCCCGCCCCGTGGGCCAGGGCCATGGCGGAACTGAGCCAGGAACGCGCTGGCGAACGATCTGGCGAACAACCTGGGAAGCAGTCCGGGGAACAGCCCGGGGGCCACGCGGAGAGGCGTGTCGGGGTATGCGGCCTGTACGTCACTGCCCAGCGCCTGGAGATGCACGACTTTTCCGCACCGCTGTTCGAAGAACGCCTGCATCTGGTGTTTCCGGCAAACGCCACGATTCCCGACTCCCTTGCGGGAACTGGCGGGGCATTCCTTGCGGAAACTGGCGGAACGGCCCCTGCCGGGATAGGCGGGACGCCGCTGGGCGCGCTGCGGGGCATGCGGCTGGGCGTGGTGCGCGGGTGGAGCTACGGCGACACGCTGGACGCCGCGCGCGAGGCGAACGCCTTCATCGCCGAGGAAGCGGGCAGCGAGGCCCAGAACCTGCTGAAGGTGGCCGGGGGGCGGCTGGACGGCGCCATCATCACCCGCGAAGGGGGCCTGTGGCTGCGGGAGCGGCTGGGGCTGACCAGCCTGGTGACCATGGCCCAGCAACCGTTGGCGGTGATGCCGGTACACCTGGCCTTTCGCAGGCAGGATGCCCAGCATCACCTGCTGCGCGATTTCGATGCGGCAATCCGGGACATGAAGACCGACGGCACCTACGCCCGCATCGTGGAGCGCGCCCTGAACGGACAATAGGCGGACGACAGCCGAACGGCTTGCCGCATCCCTGCCACGGGCAGACGCCGATGCGGCCACGGCGCACCCCGGGCCGCACGGACAAACACCGCCCCTGCGCATCGCCATCTTCACACCGACGGCGCGGCACTGGCTTCGACAGCGGCAATGGCGGCGCGGTTTGCCGCCCCCTACCTGCGCAGCGTGGCCACCAGCCGCAAGGGATGCAGCAGAAGGTCAAGCCCGTCGCAGATGTGGCGCACGGCCACGTCGGCGGCGCACAGCGTCTGCACCGAGGCACCCTCGTCACCCATCACAGCCACGGAAAGCCCCGCTTCCAGCAGCATGAGCAGATCGTTGCGCCCGTTGCCCATGGCCACGGTGCGCAGCGAGCCCAAATCGGCCACGTAGCACCGCTTGGCCTCGTCCTGCATGCCGGGCGGCAACACGTGCAGGCGCACCGGCAGCCCGGTCAGCGCCGATGCCACGGAGCCGAAGGTGTCCGCCGTGACCACGTGCACGGTCAGTTCACCGGCCAGTTGGGTGATGCGTCCGGCCACACCGTCCATCAGCGCGCCCGAAGCCGCGATGGTGCCGTTGTAGTCCAGGACCAGATGGTCCAGCTCAAGGGCCCTGCGGCCCGGAATCTCCAGTCTGAGCATGTCTTCTACCCCGGTTGCGCGTCCCTTTCCGGCGGACACCATGGCTTGCTTGCGGCCCCTCCCGCAGTCGCCGCCCGCGCGGTGCGCGCTCCGTCCCTGTAGCCGGTTGCAACGGGTGTGGCAACGCGTGCGGACCCGCCCGCAGGAACGCCACGCCCCCCCGTGCGCCCGTGCGCTCCGTGGCCCGGACGTTCCATGGCCCGGACGTTCCCTATCGCGCGCTTCGGGCCTGCCCGACAAAGGTCCTGCCTGCGCACACGCCCTTCCGCAATACGGGCCATTCCCCATCCCTTCCCACTGGACAGCCCCTGCACGGGGGGCTAGAAACCGGACGACGCGCGCCCCCCGGCGCGCACACCCGAAAAACACCCCTTCGTGACGGAGGAACCATGGCGTCCATCACCGGCGCTCTCATACTGGCAGCGGGCAAGGGCACCCGCATGCATTCCGACAAGCCCAAGGTATTGCAGTCCATTCTGGGCGAACCCATGCTGCGGTTCGTGTACGATGCGCTGGAACCGCTGTTCGGCGGCAACCTGTGGACCGTCATCGGCCACAAGGCCGACATGGTGCGCGAAGCGTTCAAGGGCGAGGACCACCGCTTCGTGGTGCAGGAAAGGCAGCTGGGCACCGGGCACGCCCTCCAGTCCGCCTGGGACGAACTGAAGGCCGCGGGCCTTGACCGCGTGGTGGTCGTCAACGGCGACACCCCGCTGCTGCCCACGTCCACCGTGGCCACCTTCCTGAAGGAAGCCATGGACGCGGACGTGGCCTTCATGACCCTGACCCTGCCCGACCCCGGCGCGTATGGCCGCGTGGTGCGCCACAACCGCCGCGTGGTGGCCATCGTGGAGGCCAAGGACTACGACGAAACCCTGTACGGCCCGGAACCGGACGAAATCAACGCGGGCATCTACTGCCTGCGCATGGACGCGGTGGAAAAGCTGCTGCCGCGCCTGACCAACGCCAACAAGAGCGGCGAATACTACATCACCGACCTGGTGGGCCTGGCCGTGGCGGAACGCATGGACGTCATCGGCGTGGAATGCGGGCAGGACCCCAACCTGCTGGGCGTCAACGACCCCGCGGAGCTGATCCGGTCCGAAGCACTGGTGCGCGCGCGCATCGCCCTGAACTGGATAGAAAAGCGCGTGCTCATCCACGCCCCGGAAACCGTGCGCATCAGCCCGCGCGCCGTGCTTGAGCCGGGCGCGGAGATATACGGCCCCTGCGAAATCTACGGGGCGTCGCGCATCGCGCGCGCAGCCGTTGTCCATTCGCACTGCTGGCTGCGCGACGCCGTGGTGGCCGAAGGCGCCACCGTGCACCCCTTCAGCCATGTGGAAAAGGCCGAAATCGGCCCCGACTGCGTGGTAGGCCCCTACGCCCGCCTCCGTCCCGGCGCGGTGATGGAGGAAGGCGCGCGCGTCGGCAACTTCGTCGAAATGAAAAAGGCCCGCCTGGGCAAGGGGGCCAAGGCCAACCACCTGACCTACCTTGGCGATGCGGAGGTGGGCCCCGGCGCCAACATCGGCGCGGGCACCATCACCTGCAACTACGACGGGGTGCACAAGCACAAGACCGTCATCGGCGAAGGGGCCTTCATCGGCAGCAACAGCGCGCTGGTGGCCCCGGTGACCATAGGCGCGGGCAGCCTGGTGGGCGCCGGTTCCGTCATAACCAAGGACGTTCCGGACGATTCGCTTGCCATCGCGCGGGGCCGCCAGACGACCCTGCCGCGGCGCAGGAACTCTTGATTTCACGCCGTGAAACGGCTAGTTAACAGACATGGAACTGATTGACCTGCTTGAAACCCGCGTCACGGCGCTCCTGTCGCAGCTCGAAACCCTGCGCGAGGAGAACAGTCGCCTTCGGGAAGAGGTCGAAGGCGGGCTTTCGGCGCTGGCGGAAGAGAACCGAATCCTCAAGGAAGCCCTTGACGGGGAACGCACCGTGAAAGATGCGGTGCTTGCGCGCATCGACGCGCTGCTGCTCCGCCTCAAGGATCAAACCGGCGACGCCTAGGCGCGTCGAGGCCCCATGCGTACCTACAACCTCACCGTCCTGGGGCTTGAGGTTTCCTTCAAGGCCGAGGCCGACCCCGCAAGGGTCGAAACCGCCAAGGCCCTGGTGGAAGAACGGTTCAACAGACTGAAGTTCCACGGAAGACAGCTCAGCAAGGAGAAGCTGCTGACCTTTCTGGTTCTGGGACTGGCGGACGACCTGTTGCAGTCTACCCGGCAGAAGGACGAAATGCGCACCCGCATGGAAGCCCTGCTGGCGAAAATAGAGGAATCCGCGTAACTCCCGTTGCGCGGATGCATAACGATCCCTGGAGTGTGCGTGATTGATTTGCCATCGCTGACCTCACAAGAAAAAAGCAGGGAACCTGTACGGCGGACCGGTGTGCATACCCGGCCCCGCGCCGGGGAGCCTGAAGGCCCGCCCGAGGTTCCCACCCTGACATAGTCAGGTCCTGCTTTGGCACATCACACGGCGCTCCGGGGCTCGCTCATGCCCCCTCGCCCCCAACAAGGCCCGCCCGTCGGGGAATCCGCGTTTAGCACAAGAGTGCGCGGACCCCGGCGACGCGACCGTCCGTCCCCTCCTTGCCCGAGCTCCCGTCTTCCCCGTGCTCATGGAATCGGCACGGTGACTTGGTGCGTCTTGACGCCGCGGCACTGACCGCCGTTCCCCTCCGGGGGCGGCCCGCGCGGCCCAACGGCGCGCCCGGCCCGATTGCCGGACGCTACATCGGACGCTGGTCCGACACCATAACGGGAGTTGCAGTATGGGGCTCATCGAAATCATCTACATCGTCGTGGGAGCGATCATCGGCGCGGCATCGGGCTATGCCCTGCACCGCTACGTCAGCTCCAAGCGCATCGCCGATGCCAACGAACTCGCCAAGCGCATCGTCGAGGAAGCCCGCAAGGAAGCGCAGGCCCAGAAGAAGGAGATCCTGCTCCAGGGCCAGGACGAAATCTTTCACCAGAAGCGCGAACTGGAACACGAGTTCAAGGAACGCGAGCGCGAACTGAAGGCGCGTGACCGCAAGATGCAGGAACAGGGCGAACGCCTGGAGGAAAAGCTCGAAAAGGCCACCGAAAAGGAGCACGAAGTGCTGGCCGCCGAAAAGGAGCTGACCCGCCGCGAACGTCACCTGGCCGACATGGAGGAGCAGATTTCCTCCCGCATCGATGAACAGGAACGCCGCCTCCAGGAAATATCAGGCCTGACAGCCGAAGAAGCGAAAACGCGTCTTTTCGAAGACATCGAATCGCGCACCCGTCACGAAGCCGCCAAGATGATCCGGCTCATCGAAACCGAGTCGAAGGAAACCGCCGACCGCAAGGCCAAGGAAATCATCGCCAACGCCATCCAGCGCTACGCGGGCGACTACGTGGGCGAGCAGACGGTGACCGCCGTCACCCTGCCCAGCGAAGACATGAAGGGCCGCATCATCGGCCGCGAAGGGCGCAACATCCGCGCGCTGGAAGCGGCAACCGGCGTGGACCTGATCATCGACGACACCCCCGAGACGGTCATCCTTTCCGCCTACAGTCCGCTGCGCCGCCAGGTGGCCAAGATGGCCCTGGAACGGCTGATCCAGGACGGGCGCATCCACCCCGCGCGCATCGAGGACATCGTGCGCAAGTGCGAGCAGGAACTTGAGGTGCAGATCCGCGAGGTGGGCGAACAGGCCACCTTCGACGCGGGCGTGCACGGCATCCATCCCGACATCGTGCGCCTGCTGGGCCAGCTGAAGTACCGCACCAGCTTCTCGCAGAACGTGCTGCAACACTCGCTGGAAGTGGCCGCCCTGTGTGGCATGATGGCCGCCGAACTCGGCATGGACATCAAGAAGGCCAAGCGCGCCGGCCTCCTGCACGACATCGGCAAGGCCGTGGACCACGAGGTGGAAGGGCCGCACGCCATCATCGGCTCGGACATCGCCAAGAAGTACAACGAAAGCAAGGAAATCATCCACGCCATCGCCGCCCACCACGAGGACACCCCGCCCAAGTCGGCCCTGGCCGTGCTGGTGCAGGCCGCCGACGGCCTGTCCGGCGCCCGCCCCGGCGCCCGCAAGGAACTGCTGGAAAACTACGTGAAGCGGCTGGAAGACCTGGAGAACATCGCCACCGGTTTCGAGGGCGTGGCCAAGGCCTACGCCATCCAGGCGGGACGCGAGATCCGGGTCATGGTCAACTCCGACAACGTGGACGACGACCAGACCTACATGCTGTGCAAGGACATTGCGGGCAAGATCGAAAAGAACCTGACCTACCCCGGCCAGATCCGGGTTACGGTCATTCGCGAGCGCCGCGCCGTGGGCTTCGCGAAGTAGCCCGCCCGGCCCCGACGCACGTCCCGTCACGCGCGCGCACGCACACGCTCACGGACAGACCCCGATGAAAGCCCGGCCCATGGCCGGGCTTTTTTCGTGCTTATCCCCATTGACTACGGGGGCAACGCGACGATAGTCAAGGCAATACACTTTACACTATACATATTCCGCATGGGCCTTCCCGGAATCCTGGCCGCCGCGGGGATTCATTGTCGCATCGCGCGGCGACGGGACCCGCCACCGGCAGGCACAGGCCGTGCCGGGGGAGGGTCCCACCTTTTTCGGGCAAGGCCTGCCCCTGTCCGGCGCAAGCCCAGGTACCCGGCCATCGCAAAAGGTCGCCCTGCGATCCGGGCCCCGCCGACCCGCCGACCCGCCGACCCGCCGCCCCGCCGGATGAACCGTGACGGCGAAGGCGCCCCCCACCGACCAACATGCCGCCACAATGGCAACGCCGCCGATGTCGCGTGACATCGGCGGCGTTGCCATTGCTGCGGGAGCATTACCGGCAGCCTGCGGAATGGCCGTCACGGCTCCAGGTAGTGCTGCACGATGCGGCGCAGGGTGCCGTCCTCGTCCATGTGGCGCAGGGCCACGTCCATGCGGCGCACCGTCTCGTCCGGCACGGTGAGCGGCCAGAACACGTGCACCGGCAGTTCCAGTCCCACGGGCATGGTGCGCAGGCGTGTCGGCATGGCGGGGTCCGGCAGGCGCAGGGCCCCAGCCTCGCCCACCAGCGCCACCTGCACCCGGCCCGCCTCCAGCTTGCGCAGGCACAGC
>NZ_VRYY01000038.1 GCF_015731765.1 Nitratidesulfovibrio oxamicus | reverse complement strand
GGCGGCGCTCAGGCCCGCGCCCGCCTTGCCGGTGACGGCGGCCACGGCCAACAGCGCGGCGAACGCGCCGAAGGCCAGAATTTCGCGGCTCAGCCAGGCCTTTTCCAGATGGGCCAGGGTGCGCACCGCCCCTTCCGGATGGCCGAGGTGGAACAGCGAGGCCAGCAGGGCCACGCCCATGACGATGGTGGCGGTCAGCCATTCCGTACGGTTTCCGGGGGCGTCGCCGCCCGTTCCCGCTGTGGTCGGCGTGGTCGCGCAGGCCCCGCCCGCGCAGCCGCACGAGCGGACGGCCAGCAGCAGGGCCATGCCCACGACGGCCTGCGACAGCACGGTGAACAGCACCAGGGGAAGTTCGATGTTCTGCATGGCTACCTCCTCACCACGCGGGGTGTTCCGGGCATGATGAAGCGGGTGGACGGATTGACCTGCGGCATTTCCGGGTACCCCGCCGGGTACTGCACGACGTTGGCGGCGTCCGCCGTGGACATGGCGGCGATGTCCACCAGCCGCAGCGCCCGGACAGGGCAGCTCTGCACGCAGGCGGGCTGCTCACCGGCGTCCAGCCGTTCGTGGCACAGGCTGCACTTTTCCGCCTTCTTCAGCACCGGATTGTAGCGCGGCGCGCCGTAGGGACAGGAACGGATGCAGTTGCCGCAGCCGATGCAGCGGTCCTGATGATGCACCACCACGCCGTCCTCGCGTTTTTCATAGGCCTTTACCGGGCAGGCGTTGAGGCAGGCGGGGTTTTCACAGTGGTTGCAGGCCAGCGAATAGAAGGCCCGCTCGCGGTGAGGGTAGATGGCCTCGTCCAACGGGTACAGCTGCCGCCAGACCACGCCGGTTTCCTGATGATAGTAGTTCTTGCAGGCCATGGCGCAGGTGAAGCAGCCGATGCAGCGCTCCACGTCGACAAGGAATGCCCGCTGCCGGGGAAGGGATGTCTTTTGCGTGGTCATGGGCCGCCTCCTATGCTCTCGCCACGTCGGCGAACTGGTCGTGAATGGCCACGCCGGGCGCGCCGGTCTTGTAGGCGCCCATGTCCGCCGACTCGTCATCCACAAGGTTCTGCACGTTGAAGTCCAGCTTGCGGAACCAGGCCTCGTACATCAGCAGGCAGTCGCCGGGTACCGTGTTGGTGATCTTGGCGCGCAGCTTCACCTCGCCGCTGGGGTTGAACACCCGCACCGTGTCCAGATCGGCGATGCCCTTGGCCTTGGCCAGTGCGGGGTTCAGGTAGACGAAGGGCTCCTTCTGGAATTCCTCCATCCAGTCCAGATTGGCGAACTGCGAATGGATGGCGAACTTGCTGTGCGGGGTCAGCAGGCGATAGGGGGCGTAGGGCTTGCGGCCTTCCTTGTACTCCGGCAGGGCCTTGTGGCCGTGGCTGGCGCACAGGTCGGACCGGAACTCGTACTTGCCCGACGGCGTCTTGAACTTGCGGTCGCTCCACGAGGCGGACGACGGCATCTTCGCCTTGGCCGGGCCCTTGCGCAGGTCCTGCCAGTGGCTAATGCCCAGCAACTCGTACACGCCCTTGTTGAATTCCTTCTCCATCCACTCCCTGGTGTCGATGTCCTGCGGATAGGTGCAGGAACCGGGCGACAGGCGGTTCATGTGCTTTGAAAGCAGCGCCGCGATCTCGATGTTCGACTTGGCCTCGTGCATGGGGGCGATGGCCTGCTCGTTCAGTGATACCCAGTAGTGCCAGTAGGATGCGTTGACGGTCCATTCCTCGAACAGGGTGGTCACCGGCAG
This sequence comes from Nitratidesulfovibrio oxamicus, assembly GCF_015731765.1. Taxonomy (GTDB): domain Bacteria; phylum Desulfobacterota; class Desulfovibrionia; order Desulfovibrionales; family Desulfovibrionaceae; genus Cupidesulfovibrio; species Cupidesulfovibrio oxamicus. The sequence continues at coordinate 6,795 of NZ_VRYY01000038.1, read as the reverse complement.
CACGATGTCGGAGTGGCGCACCGTTTCGGTGAAGAACTGTTCGACGCTGACCACCATTTCCAGCTTGTTGAAGGCCTTTTCCAGCTTGTTGCGGTCGAAGTCCTGCGCGAAGGGGTTCTTGCACGATGACCACAGCACGCGCACCGGCGGGTTCTGGGCGTCCAGCAGTTCCTGGGCGGTCTTGTTGATGTTCAGGGCGCGGTCGGTGTAGGCGGCTGCCGCCGCCGCACCTGCGGTCACGTCGAATTCGCCCTTGGGGCCAGCCTTGCCCACGAAGCCGGTGGACCCCGCCGGGGCCTTCTGGATCATGGCGTGGTAGTTGAAGCCCCAGGTTTGCAGGTGGCCGTAGCGCGCGCCGCCGCCCACCTTGCCCACGTTGCCGGTCATGGCCACCAGCGCGTCGATGGCGCGTACGGCGGCCCCGCCGTTGACGTGGCGCTGCATGCCGTAGCCGATCCAGATGGTGGCGGGCTTGGCGGTGGCGAATTCCTCTGCCACGCGGCGGATCTCGTCGGCGGGAATGCCGGACTTTTCCGCCGCCCATTCCACGGTGACGTTCTGGCGCAGATAGGCGGCAAATTCCTCGAAGCCCACGGCGTTGCTGGTCACGAAATCGCGGTCCACCAGCCCCAGGTCAAGCACGTGCCGGGCCATGCCCAGCGCCAGCGCGCCGTCGCTGCCGGTTTCCGGCTGCCAGGCCACATCGCCCTTGGCGGAGGTCTGGGTCAGCACCGGGTCGATGACCACGATCTTGGCCCCCCGGTCGCGGGCGGCGTAGACGTACTTCATGGAATGCACGGAACACCACGCCGGGTTGGCGCCCCAGATGATGACGTATCGCGACTTTTCCATGTCTTCCGGGTCGTTGCACCACATGTCACCCAGGTCGTAGTTCTGGGCGTCGATGCCGGCGGGCCAGCAGGGCGTGCCCACGAGGCGGGTGGTGTAGCCCAGCGAGGACATCATGCCCTCGACCCCGTAGTTGGTGATGCCGAAGTTGCCGGAATATTTGGTAAGGGCAAGGCCCAGCAGGTTGCCGTCCCTTTCCTTTATCTCCAGCAGCTTGCGGGCGATGCGTTCCATGGCTTCGTCCCACGAGACGCGCCGCCAGTTGCCGCTGCCGCGCCCGTCCTGGACCATGGGGTACTTGATGCGGTCGGGACTGTAGACGCGACGGGGGTAGCTGTAGCCTTTCACGCACAGCCCGCCCGCCGTGTAGGTGGATTCCGGCGCGCCTTCCACGAATTTGACCACCCCGTCCCTGACGTAGGTGACGATGCTGCACGTGTCGTAACAGTTGCGCGGGCAGGCGTTGCGGAAGATCTGGAAATCGGACTTGCTGAAGGGCGCGGCGGATGCGCTGCGGGGCATCAGCAGCGAGCAGGGCAGCGTGGCCAGCGCGCCGGATGCGATGAGCCCCTTGAGGAAGCTGCGCCTGCTCAGGGAACGGGACGCCCCCCCCCGCGAGGGGGTGCCATCGGGGCCGTTGAGGCCGGTCGGGCCGGTCGGGCCGGTCGGGCCAGTCGGGCCAGTCGTTTTGGACATGATGACCTCCGTGGATTTCATGATCTGCGGGAACAGGTACCGCTGCGTCGGTTACAGGGAAGGTGTCGGCGTATCGGCGTTTGCTGAAGGGGTGTGGCGATGGGCGCAGGCCGCAGCCGCGTCTTCCTGCCAGCACAGCAGCATGGCCAACGCACGGGCGATGGCGGGCGGCACGTCGGGTTCGGCCAGGGCGTGCTGCACGAAGCGCGGCACCCATGCCCCCATGTGCTCGGCCACAAGCCAGCGCCATGCTTCCTGCGCGTCGGAGGCGAGCGCAGGGGGGAAAGGCTCTGGAGCGGAAGAAGGCGGCAAGGTGTCTGCCGCTTCGCGCAGGGTCAGCAGGGCCAGTGCGGCGTCCAGTTCGAAGCTCAGGTGGTCGTCGGGCGTGGCGCCTTCGTCGGGTACGGCATACCCGAGGGCGTGGTAAAGGTTGCGGACATCCATGGTGGACTCGCCCATCAGGCGGGGTTCCCTTTCCAGCCACGCAGAGGCGTAGGGCGGGGCGGGCACGGCCATGGGGCCCACGAACAGCCGGTTGAAGGCGTATTCGGCATCGCGCCAGTGGCCGGGGCTATCGATGGAGTCCGCGCCGGGTGGGGCGCAGGGGGGCGTGCCGCGCACGGCGCGAGAACACCCGAATCTGGTGCGGCATGCATCCAGCGCCAGCGAGGCTGCACGTATGTCGCGCGCACTCCGCGCGGAGAACAGGTCGCGCAGCGCGCGCAACAGGCATGCATCGCGGGGCGTGCCGGGCGTGAGGGAAATGTGATCCATTGCATCTCCTCGATTGTCCGGGCCGCACGGGGCGGATGCGGACAGTGGCCTGTTTCTGGACATATGCAGGCTAGTCCGGGAGATCTGCCGTCACAAGGCTATGAAATGGGGTGATAATGGGTAGGATGCACTACCCGATGCGGAGCGGAAACGTCCGGATGGGGAGGGGAGTGGCGAAGGCCGTGGTCGGGATTGAGGGGGCAACCCCTTGCGCGTGCAGGTGTTCGGGCGGTTGCGCTGGCAGAAGACGGCAAGAGGGGCGGCACGCCATGCTGGCCGCAAGAGAGGTTTGTCGGCTGGGGAGCGCCGGGCAATGACGAAAAAAATCATGCCCGACACGAGAAGGACATCCGTTCATCACTCCGCGCCGGAGGGTTGGCGCGGGGCGGGGGCGTTGCGCAGGAAGGCGCACAGGCTGGCGTCCTTGCCGTGCAGGCCCAGCTTGCGTCGGATGTTCTTGCGGTGGGTTTGCACCGTTTCCACGGACAGGTTGAGGGCGCTGGCGATGTCCTTGGTGGGGCTGCCCGCCTGGATGAACTGGCAGATGCGCATTTCCGCCGGGCTCAGGCGCAGCAGCAGCGGGTCCGGCCCGGCATTGTCGGGAGCCAGGCGCAGCAGCTGGTCGCGGATCACGGTCAGGTAGCCGCGCCGCACCTCCGGCTCCATGTCCGCTTCCAGATGGTCCAGCGCGGGCAGCAGCATGGCGTGCACCTTGCGCGCCACCTCGCGGTTGATCTCGGCGCGCTCGCCGTCGATGTTGCGCAGCACGGTGCGCAGGGTGATGTTCATTTCCTCCAGATGGGTCTTTTCCTCGCGCAGGGCCTCGGTGCGTTCGGCCACCACCCGCTCCAGCGCCTCGCGCTGGTGCACGTGGCTGGTCACGTCGGTAAGCATGACCAGGTACCCGTCGCTGGCCAGACTGACGGCGTTGAGCGGCGAGATGCGCATGCGGAACACCTGCGCGGCGCGGGGCGGCCCCACTTCGGGACGGTTGGCGGCGGCAGCGGCAGGCTCCACGTCCGGCGCGGCGGCGGGGGTGATCTCGCACGAGACCCCCAGGGGGTAGAAGCGCAGCAGGTCCTGCATGCTTTCGCCCTCCAGCCCCAGCGCCGCCCAGATGGGCAGCCCCGGCACCGCGCGCCCGGCCAGGTGCTGCTGCGCGATGCGGTTGACGCTGGTGATGATGCCCGCGGCGTCGATGGCAAGCACCATGTCCGAGGTGGAATCGAGAAAGTTTTCCACCTTGCATTTTTCCAGCGTGAGCAGGCGGTTTGCCTCGTCCAACTGGACTGTGTCCACTTTTGCCCGGCGGGATTCCCAGTGGCGGGTGAACAGCACCGAAAAGGCGTCGCCGTACAGGCGCACCACCTGTGCGGCGGCGTTGCGGGCGCGGCGGGGTGCGGGCATGGCCTCCACCACGTCCAGCACCGCGTGCACGAGGGTGTGGAAGCAGCCCAGGAACATGGCCTCGGTCACGCCGCGCATGCGGTGGCGCCGGGCCGAGGCCAGCAGGTCATGCCCCCAGCCGTGCGGGGCGTCGGTGCTTGCGCCGTCTTCGATTTCGCGCACCAGGTCGCCAAAGGTGGGGGCAAGCCCGGCGTGCAGCGCGACGCGCAGTGGGTGCAGGAATCCCAGCAGCGAATCGATGCAGTCCTGCCGCTTGGCGGTGGTGTGGCGCAGGTAGCCCGCCTCGCGCATGCGCTCGGACCAGCGAACCAGGAAGAGTTCCATCTGCCCTTCGATGTCCAGCAGCACGGGCCGTGCCGCCGTGAAAAACGCCTTGCCGGAGTTGTCCCCGGCGGCTTTGGAGATGGCCGGGGATCCGGCGGGGGTGCGGGGGCGGTGGTTGGTCATGGAAACTCCGGATGGTCTGCGTCCGGTTTTGGAGTCATCGGGGTCCATCGGGAACGGGCGCGAACTGGCGGGCATGATCGGAGAATGCCCGGAGCGCGATCGGCAAGGCCGGGGGGGGCGAAAGCCAACCCGCTGCGGCATACCCGATGGGTACCCGGTGCGTTGCGCCCCTGCGCGGCTATGGTATTCTTTACCCAAGTCGCGTGTGGGCACAAGGGCGTGTCTGGCGGAAAGCGAGCGGAGGTCGTGGTGGAAGAACGCAGGCAATACGCCGGGGGCGGGTGTGGAGCCGGAACGCCGGGGGGATGCCCTCCCGCCGGGCCGTTCCGGCGGTTCCGCATCGTCTGGCCGGTCGCGCGTCGTGGCGGAGGACAACGTTGCGTCGTGACGATGCCGCGCATCTGGCTGGTGGCGGCTGTGCTTGCCGGAGCGTTGGCCGGGGCGCTGGCAGGATCGCCGGGCAGGACATCGGGCGCGGCACCGGCCATGGCGGCTGGTGTGCCTGCCCCAGCCGTTGCTTCTGCCCCTCCCGTGGTCCTCATGCGGGATGCCGCCCCCGTGGCCGAGCCGTGCCCGCTCACTTCGGCGGAACATGTCGCGCGGCTGGTGGCCCCCGTCCTGCCCGGTCAGGGAGATACGGAAGGGCAGGGAGATCAGGGAGGCCGGAACGGCCAGAGCGGTCAGCAAGGACGGGGGGCACAGGGACCGCGGGGGGATGCCTTCGCCTCTGCCCGCGTGGGCGCGCCCCTTGCGGTGGTGGTGGCGCTGGATGGGCCGCCCCTGCCTTCCGGCGTGTTTCCGGTGGTGAACATCGACAAGGCCGCCGGGCCGGAGGGCGGGCGGGTATCTTCCACCACCGGGTACCCGGAGTCGGACGTGCGCTTCAGCGCGCCGGGCCGCTACGAACTGGACCTGACCGTGACCCTGGTGGCCCGCTCCAGTTGCGGCGGGGCCAAGGCCCGCACCGTGATGGAGCGCCGCGTGCCGGTGGAGGTTGCGCCGTAGCCGTCCCCCGTCGGGCTGATGCCGGGCCGCTGTTGCCCGCGTATGTCCGACAATTTTTTCGCGTTTTCCCTCTTTTTCTCTCCCCGTCCGGGCGTATCCGTTCCCTTCACTCTCCATGGTTTCGCGGTGTCTGGCGTGGGCGCTACGACGCGGCGTCCGCTTTTTCGCCGTGGCCGGGCGAGGCGGCCTGCGCCTCTGCCGGACGGGCGGGAGCCGTACGGCAGCTGGCCCACGTCGGAAGAACATGTGGTGTGCCGGAAGGATGCGGGGCAAGGACAGGGATCGTGGCGTGCCCACGGGATGCGGCGTGCCGGAAACTTCCGCAGGAAGATGCGGCCCGTGCCCTTGTCAGGGGGGAAAAGGATTGTTATTTAGCAAAACTGGAACGGCGTAGTAAAATCACGATGTTTTCCCGGACCCGCCGGAATGGCTGTTCCGCACAAACGTTACAGGAGGTTTCGACATGCTCGGACGCACGGTCTCCGCACCCACGAGGGCGCGGGCTGAAACCGTCAACGCCTTCATGCGCGGTGTATACAACTGGATGTTCGTGGGGCTTGCCGTGACGGCTGGTGCCGCGTGGTTCACGGCGTCGAGCCCGGCCATGCTGCAACTGGTGTTCGGCAACAGCTTCGTGCTGATCGGCCTGATCCTTGCCGAAATCGGCCTGGTCATGGGCATCAGCGCGGGCATCGCACGCCTTTCCGGCGGCGCTGCCACCGGGCTTTTCGTGCTGTACAGCGCGTTGAACGGCATCACCCTTTCCGCGGTGCTGCTGGCCTACACCACAGGCACGGTGTTTCAGGCCTTCGCCACGGCGGCGGGCATGTTCGGCGCCATGTCCCTTTACGGCCTGACCACCAAGAAGGACCTCACCTCGTGGGGCAGCTTCCTGTTCATGGGTCTCATCGGCATTCTCATCGCCAGCGTGGTGAACATTTTCGTGGGCAGTTCCGCCATGTCGCTGGTCATCAGCGCCATAGGAGTCGTCGTGTTCACGGGCCTGACCGCCTATGACAGCCAGAAGCTGCGCATGATGGGCGAAACAGCCCCCATGGACGACGCCACCGCCATCCGGCGCGGCACCATCCTGGGTGCGCTGACGCTGTACCTGGACTTCATCAACCTGTTCCTGATGCTGCTGCGCCTGTTCGGCTCTTCGCGCGACTAGCCGCGGGCATCGCCTGCCTGATCGACAGTGACTGCCAAGGGGGGCGCAAGCCCCCCTTTCGCATGATGCCGGTACGGCGCGCCATGCCCGTGATGCCGCGCGCCTGCCTGCTCTGCCTGCTCTGCCTGTTCCGCCTGTTCCGCCTGTTCCGCCTGTTCAGCCTGCCTTGCCCGCCCTTGCCTCCCTTTGCCCCCCTTGCCCCCTTGCCCCCCTTGCCGTGATGCGGCCCGCCCGGCCCTCCGTCCGCATTCCCCCGGCGACAAGCGCGCCCGCGCGTGATAGACTTGCTTGCATGCGCACATCGTTGCCCTTTCCCGGATCAATCGGGGCGGCGTCATGAACATCGCCGCCGTGCAGAAAGCCTGCGCCCCCCTGTTGCGCCCGCTGGGCGCGGCCTATGCCGCCTGCATGGCCGCGCGCCGCGCCGCGTACGAGGCGGGCGTGCT
>NZ_VRYY01000037.1 GCF_015731765.1 Nitratidesulfovibrio oxamicus | reverse complement strand
AACTGAGCACGGCGGTGCCGCCCAGCACCCGGTACGCCAGCACGCCGGGCAGGTCTGCCCAGTGCGGCACGGGCGTTGCCGCCGCCACGATGCACCGCGTTGTCGGTTCCTGGCGCAGGGTGGGGTCCAGCACTTCGGGGGCGTCCAGCGAAAGTTCACGGGCCAGCCAGCCCACGGGGCCGTCGGGATTGGCGTCCAGCGAGGTGTGCGCGGCGTACAGCCACGCACCGCGCGCCAATACGGCAGCTGCCACGGCGTGATGGTCGTCCAGCGTGTCCAGCGCGCGGGGCGCCATGGCCAACGGGTGGTGCGAAAGAATGACGTCGGCGCCCAGGTCCAGGGCGGCGGCGACGGCGGTGGGGGTGGGGTCGAGGCAGACGGCGAGGGCCGTGGCCTCTGCGTCGTGCCCGGCCACCTGCATCCCCGACCTGTCCCACTGGGCGGCGGATGCCGGAAGTGCCGTTTTTTCGATAACGTTAATTATTTCAGAGCGTTTCATGCAAATTTTCCAAGCAAAGAGGGTGCTTCGCCGGATTTGCTCGGCGCAAGCACCCTCGAAGCGGCAAGGCGTGGTTCCGGAATTGGTGCTGCTCCAATGTCCGCGTTCCTGTCCCGTTGCTCTGTTGCACGGCAGGGGGCACTGGCGGTGCCCGGTGCCGGGGCGGCGCAAGCGCCTGCCCGGGAAAATCTGGTGGGCCTAGCGTGACTCGAACACGCAACAAACCGGTTATGAGCCGGGGGCTCTGCCAATTGAGCTATAGGCCCGCACGTAACCGGAGCGGCCCGGCACCATGTCCGGAATGCTGACCGGTGAGCCGAATCTGATACGCCTGGGCGCGACGGCTGTCAAGCAGGGCATGCCGCACCCTGGCGTTACCGCCAGCACCTACCCGGCCTTTTTCGCGCAGGACTGTTCCTTGGCAAAGGCGATGGCCGAACGGGCCGCCTTGGCCCCTTCGCCCACGGCCACGCCGATTTGCAGAAAACCGCCGGTGCAGTCGCCCGCCGCGAAGATGCCGGGGATGTTGGTGCGTTGTTCGCCATCGGCCACCAGGAACACGCCCTTGCGTTCAACGCCCAGGGAATAGGCGAAATCGAGGGACGACGCTTCGCCCATGGCCACGAACAGGCCGTCGGCAACCGCTTCCGTACCGTCGGCGAACATCACGCGCTCAAGCCCGTTCTCACCGGCCAGCCGCGTGATCTTGCGGGTGTCGATGGTGATGCCCGCATCGGCCAGGCGCTGTTCGAAGCCGGAATTGAGCACAGGTTCCTTGCCCTGGGTGCAGATGGACACGTGCGAGGTGTACTGGGTCAGTTCCAGGGCCTGGTTGGCCGCGAAAATGCCTTCACCCAGCACCAGCACCTGCTTGCCGCGATAGAAGAACCCGTCGCAGCTCACGCAGTAGGACACGCCCTTGCCCTCAAAGTCGCCCAGGTTGTCGATGCCGGGGCGCACGCGGGCAACCCCGGTGGCCAGCACCACGGCGCAGGCATCGTACGCGCCCTTGTCGGTCTTGACGCGGAAGCCTCCCGCATCACCATGGTGCACGGCCAGCACGCGTTCCTCGCGCAGTTGCGCGCTGAAGCGTTCGGCCTGCCTGCGGCCCCGTTCGATGAGGTCGCGCCCGGAGATGGTTTCGTCGAAGCCGAAGTAGTTGTCGATGTCGTAGTCGCCCGCCACCTTGGGGGCGCTGCCCAGCACCAGCGTGGGAATGCCCGCTCGGGCGGTGTAGATGGCGGCGGAAAGCCCGGCGGGGCCGGAGCCGATGATCACCAGCGGGGCGTTGGCGGAGGCGGACGTGGATTCGGACATGGGCATCTCCGTAAGGAAAGGCGCTGGCGGTGGGGCCGTGCGCCTGTTGCGTGTTTCCGGCAGGGCGCGTCGGGCGGCGGGGAACGCCCGCGCATGGCGCGCCGAACCAGAAAGTAGGCAGTGCGAAGTGGCTGGCAAGGGGGGCGGGTGCAAGGCGGGGCCGGGCGCGATGCCGATCTTGTCCGGCGCGCATGCCGGGCCGCTTCCCGCCCGTGTTCCGCCCGTGTTCGAAAGTCCCGGTGAGTCCTACAGTCCCAGCTGGGCCAGCAGATCGTCCACGTTTTCCTGCGAGGTGCCGCGCTGCGGTCCCTTCAGTTCGGAGACCACCTGACGGGTTTCCGCCTCGATCTGCGAAATGTCTTTTTCCGGGGTTTCCTCGCGCGCGCGTATCAGCAGGCCGGTGGACAGGTAGAGTTCCACCACGGTGCTTTCGATGGTGCGCAGGGCCGCGATGATCTTCTTGATGCGCTGGCCGGTCAGATCCTGGAACCCGAGGGTGGTCAGGATTTCCACAAGCCCCTCGCCCAACTCGGAGTTGATATGCACCAGGCGCTCAAGGGCACGTTCCACGCCTGCTCCGGCGCGGACGGCCTCGATCAGCACGGCTGCTTCCTTCTGGCGTTCGATCTGAACCTCGACCACGTCCATGATCGATTCGGTGGCCTCTTGCGTGGTGACCAGGATTTCGTCCAGTTGGCGCGAAGCCTCGTTGAACAGGCGGTCGGCGTCCTCGCGCTGCGCGGGGAGCGCACCTTCCGGGGCTTCCTGCGAGCCGGGCTTCGCTGCTGTGGAGATTTCGCGGTAGATGGTCTGCAGGCCCCCGCGCATGTCGTCGCTGATGCGGCGGTAGAATTCGCTTTCCACCAGTGCGCGGGTGAGGTTGGTGGTGAGTTCCCGCTCGATGGTGGCTGCAAGCACGTCGCGAATGTTGACGACGAGGTTGTTCGTCACGCGTTCCATCACGTTGTCGAGCAGTTCTTCCTGCGTGACCATGGGTGCGCTCCTGCTGGTGGTGTGTGCGCCGTGCCGTGGGGCTGGCGTGGCTCGTGCGGGCCTGGTCCGGTGGTGCCGGTCCGGGCAGTGCCCTGGGTCGGTTGCGAGGCTGTGCCAGGGGCCTGTCTTGAACTGGTTGTCCGCCGGACAGGCTGCGAGCCGTACCGGATGAGCGCCCGGACCGGGCAGGACCGGGCAGGACAACAGAACCCGACAGAACCCGACAGAACCCGACAGGACCGGGCAGAACCCGACAGGACCGGGCAGAACCGGAAACCCGATCCGGGAACGGAAGTCCGCATTGGTGAACCTAGCAGATAGTGGGCCGTGGGAAAAGCGGAAATCGGCGGAACAGGCAGCCGTCCGCCGCGCGCGAGCACGGTGCACAGCTGCGTCGCCAACAGGAAGGCGGGGCGTGCGCGGAACATGTCGCGCACGCCCCGCCGGGGTGTGTCAGCATAAGGCAGTCGCAGGCGGGGCAGCGCCCGGCAACGTCCGTCGGGCACTGCCGGAGCAGCGCCGACGGCTACAGGCCGCCGTTCTCCACTTCGACGTTCATGGCCCCCACGGGGCACACGCGCGTGCACAGGCCGCAGGCGGTGCAACGGTCCTTGTCGAACACCACGACCCGCGCTTCGATGTCCATGGCCAGGGCCGAGGTGGGACAGATGGCGGTGCACATGCCGCAGTGCATGCAGCTGTCCTCGTCGCGCGAGATGCGCTGCGAGACGTCGGTGACGGTCACGTCCTGCTCGCGCAGGTAGGCGATGCCCTTCAGGCAGTTGTCTTCGCCCCCGGAAATCTCCAGGGTCAGGTAGCCTTCCTTGCGCGGGGTGATCTGGGCCTTCAGGATGTTGACGGTAAGGTCGTACCTGCGCACCAGGTCGCTCACGATGGGCTTGCCCGAGATTTCGGGCGGGAACGTGAGATGGATGTTCTTGCGGTAAGGCTTGGTCTGTTGTTCGGTCATGCTGTTTCCGGGCCGGAGCTCCGGGTACTCGGATTATTTGTTCTCGCTCAGGAACTTCTTGGCGCGCTGTGCTTCGGGCGAATCGGGCAGCTTCTTGATCAGCTCCTCCAGGCGCACCTTGCCGGCGTCCTTCTTGCCGAGCTTGTAGAAGCAGATGCCCTGCTTGAGCAGCGACGAGGCGTACTTGGGGCTCTTGGGGTACTTGGAGATGACCTGTTCGTACGCCAGCGCCGAGCGGGCGAAGTCCTGCTGCTGGAAGTTGGCCTCACCCTGCCAGAACCACGCATTGCTGGTCAGCTTGTGGTCCCCGAAGGTGTTGGTGAAATCGGTGAACGCCTTCACGGAATCCTTGTAGCGGCGCTCGTTGAACGCCGTCATGCCCTGGTCGTACAGCGCCTGGGCCGTGTCTACCGCAGCTGCGGCAGGCTTGGCGGCGGGTGCGGGTGCGGCCTTGGCGGGTTCCGCGCTGGTCACGGCCATGGTGCCGCTTTGCGCCGGGGGCACCGTGACCGGCCCGCTGGGCTGGCTCGATGGCGCGACGACAAAGCCGTTCTCCTTGCCGGGGTTTACAAGCAGGACCGGGGCATTGGGGTCGCCCGCATGGGTCGTGCCGGTGGCGGAGGCGGCGCCGGCAGCGCCCGCAGGAGCGGGGGCGGCCAGCACGCTGTCGATGTCGATGGCCAGTTGCGAGGCCATCTGCCGCAGGGCGATATCATGGCGGTTCAGCTGGTCTCGCATCTGGGGCAGGTCACGGCTCTGGTCGCCGGTGGCGTTCAGGCGCATCTGCATGTCGTCGATCTGGCCGCGCAAGGTGGCGATTTCCTGCCGGGTGGACTGCACCTGCGACCAGGTGTCCGCCTGTGCGGGCTGCACGCCGGAAAGCTGCGAGTTCAACGTCTGGATCTGCTGGTCCTGGCGCATGACGCGGGCGTTCAGGGCGTCCACGTCTTCCTGGCGCACGCAGCCGACAAGGGCCACCAGCGCGGCCAGGGAGCACACGGGAAGGAAGCGACGGGAAAGGATGCGGGTCTTCATGGCTTTTGGTCCGCCTTTCGGTTCACTTTGCTTGGCGTAAGGGTTCGGTGCCCGGGCCGGTCCTTGTCCGCGCCAGGGCGTGGGCCGGGCCTGCGTCAGGCCTTGCGGGCGCGCCGCTGGCCGAAGACAAGGTAGGCAAGCCCGCCGAGCACGGGAAGGAATATTCCGGCCGCCATCCACAAGGCCTTTTCTGCCGGGCGGTCGAATTCGTGCCTGTAAGAATGCCAGATGCACCACAGGTTGGGCAAGATGGGAATGGCAAGCAGGGGAATGAGCAGGGCCGTATTCATGGTGTCCTTCCTACCGGGCCTTGGATGTGCCGTTGGGGGGGGCGGGCTGGCGGTACATGGCGATGAAGGCCAGGAACGCGCCCACGCAGATGGCGATGTCCGCCACGTTGAAGGCGGGCCAGTGCCAGTCGCCCACGTAGAAATCCAGAAAGTCGATCACCGCGCGAAAGCGCACCCGGTCCACAAGGTTGCCGAGGGCGCCGCCGAGAATGCAGCCGAACCCGGTGAACAGCACCCTGTCTTCCTGCGCGGCGCGGGTAAGCGAAATGATGGCCCACACGGCAAGCACCGTGGCCACCAGAAACAGCCAGAACTGCCATTCGATGTCGGAGCGGTTCAGAAAGCCGAAGGCCGCCCCGCGGTTGCGCACGTTGACCAGGTCGAAAAGCCCGGCAACGACCGGCACGGAATGGTGTTCGGGGATGGCCGTCACCGCCCACAGCTTGGTGAGCTGGTCCAGGCCGATGACGACGGCGGCGATGGAGAAGACCATGACGAATCTGGGACGCATGGGGCCTCTTGGGGCTTTGGGCGCATGCCCCGCCCGGCGGTGCGGTGGGCACCGCCGGGCGGGGGAAGATGATCGGGCCTGTTTACGCTACTCTGCGCCGCCGGTGCGCAGCACCGTGGTGCAGCGGTCGCAGGCGCCGGGGAAGTCGGGGTCCGCGCCCAGTTCCTCGTGGTATATCCAGCAGCGTTCGCACTTGGCCCCCGGCGCCTTGGCCACGCCGATGCGCAGGCCCTTGACTTCCTCGGAGGCGAAGGCGTCTTGCGGGGCGTCTTCCAGCGGGGCGATGTTCAGCTTGGAGACGATGAACACCGCGCGCAGGTCGGTGCCGGTGGCGCGCAGCAGGTCGGCCAGCTTGTGGTCGGCGTACAGGGTGACGTGGGTATCCAGCGAATGGCCCACCGTGCCCGCCTTGCGCAGCGGCTCGATGGCCTTGGTCACCTCTGACCGCACGGCCAGCACCGCCTCCCACCGTTCGCTCTCGTCGGAGCTGACGTTGTACAGCGGCGTATCCGAGCCGCGCAGGGCGAACACCGTGGGTGCGGCGGGGCGCAGCGCCTCGGGGATGTGCCGGAACACTTCCTCCGCCGTGAAGCTGAGCACCGGGGCCATGTCGCGCACCAGCACCAGCAGGATGTGCAGGAGGGCGGTCTGGGCAGAGCGGCGTTCCGGGCTGTCCTTGGCCGAGGCGTACAGGCGGTCCTTCAGCACGTCGAGGTAGAAGGCGCTGAGGTCGGTCACGCACAGGTTGTGCAGGGTGTGGAACACCTTGTGGAACTCGAACTCGGAATACGCTTCCTGGATGCGCGCGTGGGCATCGGTCATGATGTCGAGGGCGTAGCGGTCCAGCGGGTCCATGACCGAGAACGGCACGATTTCCTCGGGCGTCAGGTCGTCGATGTTGCCCAGCAGATAGCGGCAGGTGTTGCGGATGCGCCGGTAGGCGTCCACCAGGCGGCTGAGGATTTCGTCCGAGATGCGGATGTCCTCGCGGTAGTCAACGGACGCCACCCACAGACGCAGCACTTCCGCGCCGTACTTGTCGATGATCTCCTGCGGGGCGATGACGTTGCCGATGGACTTGGACATCTTGCGGCCTTCGCCGTCCACCACGTAGCCGTGGGTGAGCACGGCGCGGTAGGGCGGCACGCCGCGCGTGCCGATGGAGGCCAGCAGGGAGCTGTGGAACCAGCCGCGGTGCTGGTCAGAGCCTTCCAGGTACAGGTCCGCCGGAAATGCGGTGTCGCCGCGCTGTTCCAGTACGGCGGAGAAGCTGGTGCCGGAATCGAACCACACGTCCAGGATGTCGGTTTCCTTCTTCCAGTGGTTGCCGCCGCAGTGCGGGCAGGCAAGGCCGGCGGGCACGATGTCTTCCAGCGGCGTTTCGTACCAGTAGTCGCAGCCGGTGGGGTGCTTGGCGAAGCGGTCGGCAATGTCGCGCATCCAGGCGGCGTCGTTCCACGCCTCGCCGCAGCCTTCGCAGAGCAGGGCGATGATGGGCACGCCCCAGGTGCGCTGGCGCGAGATGCACCAGTCGGGGCGGAATTCGATCATGTTGTGGATGCGTTCCTCGCCCCAGGCGGGAATCCAGCGCACGTCGTTGCGGATGGCCGACAGCGCGCGGGCGCGCAGGTCGTTCTTTTCCATGGCGATGAACCACTGGGTGGTGGCCCGGAAGATGACCGGCTTCTTGCAGCGCCAGCAGTGCGGGTAGCTGTGCGAAATCTTGCGTTCGGCCAGCAGGTTGCCCACTTCGCGCAGTTTTTCGATGACCTTGGGGTTGGCCTCGAACACGGTGAGCCCGGCAAAGAAGGGCACGGAATCGAGGAAGCGGCCTTCATCGTTTAGCGGCGAAAGGATTTCCAGCCCGTAGCGCAGGCCGGTCTCGTAGTCCTCGCGGCCATGGCCGGGCGCGGTGTGCACGCAGCCGGTGCCGGAATCGAGCACCACGTAGTCGGCCAGCACCACCGGCGAAGGCCGGTCGTAGAAGGGGTGCGCGGCGGCAAGGCCTTCCAGCTTCGCCCCCGGCACGGTGGACACCACTTCGTATCCTTCCCAGCCGAAGGTCCTGGCGCTGCTTTCCACCAGCGCGGCGGCCAGCACGTAGTGCGCGCCGTCGTGGCGGACCACGGCGTAGTCATGGTCGGGGTGCACGGCCACGGCCATGTTGTCGGGCAGGGTCCACGGGGTGGTGGTCCAGATGACGATCCAGGCGCTGGCCGGATCCACGTTCAATACGTCCGCCACCCTGGCGTCGCGCAGGGGAAAGCGCACGAAGATGGAGGGCGAGGTGTGGTCGTAGTATTCCACCTCGGCCTCGGCCAGGGCGGTCTGGCACGAGCAGCACCAGTAGATGGGCTTCTTGCTGCGCACCACGTTGCCCGCGGCCACGAAGTTGCCGAGTTCGCGCGCGGTGGCGGACTCGTAGGCCGGGTCCATGGTCATGTACGGCTTGTCCCAGGCACCCAGCACGCCAAGGCGCTTGAATTCCTTGCGCTGGATGTCCAGGTACTTTTCCGCGTACTGGCGGCAACGCTTGCGCACCACGTGGGCGGGCAGTTCCTTTTTCTTTTCGCCCAGTTCCTGTTCCACCTTGTGTTCGATGGGCAGGCCGTGACAGTCCCAGCCGGGCACATAGCGGGCGGCGTAGCCCTGCATGTTGCGCGACTTGACCACCATGTCCTTCAGGATCTTGTTCAGCGCCGTCCCCAGGTGAATGTGCCCGTTGGCGTAGGGGGGGCCGTCGTGCAGGACGTACTGGCCCTTCTGGCCCGATGCCTGCGCCATGGCGGCGTAGGCGTCGATGCCTTCCCAGAACTTGAGCATTTCCGGCTCGCGTTGGGTGAGGTTGGCCTTCATGGGAAATTTGGTGTCGGGCAGATGCAGGGTCTTCTTGTAGTCGCTCATGGACGTGCTGCTCCTGGGAGGTGTCGGCATGCCGGAAGGTCCGGCCGGCGGCGCATGGCCGCGCCCGGCGGGGGTGACGGCGCGCGTGGCGCG
>NZ_VRYY01000036.1 GCF_015731765.1 Nitratidesulfovibrio oxamicus | reverse complement strand
AGCAGGGGGGGCATGGCGCGGAGCGGAACGAGCCGGTGCCCGTGTTGCTGTCTGTGGTGGTGCCGGTGCTGCACGAGGGGCACCGCATCGCGGAGTTGGCCGGGCACGTGTGCGCGCTGGCGGCGGAACTGCCGCCCGGCGCCGTGGAACTGGTGGTAGCCGACGGGGCCCCGGAAGGCGACACGCTGGCGGCGCTGAAGCTGGCGCTTGGCGAGAAGGCGAGTCTGGCTGCAACCGGTCTGGCCGCAACCGGCTTGGCCCCGGCAGGGCCTCTGGTGTCTGGCGAAGCCGTCAAAGAATTTTCCGGCACGGGGTTGCCCGTGCACGCCGTGGCCGCACCGCGTGGCCGCGCCCGGCAGATGAATGCCGGGGCCGCCGTGGCCCGCGGGGAGGTGCTGCTGTTCCTGCACGCGGATACGCGCCTGCCGGACGGGGCCTTTCCCGCCGTGCTGCGGGCCTTGGGTGTTGGGGGAGGTACGGGGGGTTCCGGAATTTCCGGAATAGCCGGAAGCGGGAGAGCCGGAGAGGTCAAGGCTCGGCACGCCGACGATGGCGTATCCCCAGCCGTCAGCGGCATTCCCGGCGCCGGGGCCTTCACCCTGTCCATCGACGCGCCGGGGACGTGGTTCCGGGTGGTGGAGGCGCTGGCCAACCTGCGCAACCGGCTCACCCGCACGCCGTACGGCGATCAGGCGCAGTTCTTTCGGGCCGGGGTGTTCCGGGCCATGGGCGGCTACCCCGACCTGCCGCTGATGGAAGATGTGGAGATCATGCGCCGCCTGCGTCGTGCCGACCATCGGCTGACCCTGCTGGACCTGCGGGCCGTCACCTCGGCCCGGCGCTGGCGCGACGAGGGGGCCGTGCGCTGCACCCTGCGCAACGTCTGTCTGCGGCTGTTGTACGCGCTGGGGGTTCCGGCGCAGATACTGGCGCGCTGGTACCGCGCCCGCAAAGGAGCATCATGAGCGACACCTGCGTACTCTTTTTCGTCAAGTACCCGGAACCGGGCGCGGTGAAGACGCGCCTTGCCTCCGTCATGGGCGCGGAGGCCGCCGCCGCCATGTACCGCCATTTCGTGCAGGACATGCTGGCCGAACTGGTGCAGGTAAAGGCCGACCTGCGCATCTGTTGCGACACGGGCACCGCGCCCTGCGGCGGGGATGGCACGCCGGGCGGACAGGACGCTTTGGCCGCCTGCAAGGCCTGGCTGGGGCCGCAGCATGCCTACCAGCCCCAGCAGGGCGACGACCTGGGCGAACGCATGCGCACGGCCCTTGCCGATGCCTACGCCGCCGGATACGAACGCGCGGTTGTGCTGGGCAGCGACATACCCGACTTTCCGCACGAACTGGCGCAGAAGGCCCTGGACGACCTGGACCTGCACGACGCGGTCATCGGCCCGGCCTTTGACGGCGGGTATTACCTGATAGGCTTCCGGCGCGACCGCTTTCTGCCCGGCGTGTTCGACGGCATGGAGTGGAGCGGCGCGACGGTGTACGCCGCCACCATGGAACGGCTGGAGGCCGCCCGGCTGGACGTGGTGCGCCTGCCGGAATGGAATGACGTGGATACCATGTGGGATCTCAACGTCCTGTATCGCACCAACCGCAACAGCTCGTTCCGCAGGTCGTCGTCCTACGCCGCCATGCGCGAGCACGATGCGCTGATCCGCCAGTACGACATGGAACTGCCCGTCTGGGCACGGGAAACGGAATCCGGAAAATGAACCCCGCTTCACTTCTCAGGCGCTCGGCATTGTGTGGAGGCCTGTTGGCCCTGCTGCTGTGCGTCCCCCTGTGCCTTCCCACCTGCGCGTTGGCCGCCGAGGCCGCGCCGTTTCCCGACCCGGTTCCCGCCGCGTCTGACGAGATGCCGGCAACAGGTGCCGACGACGAACCGGAAAAACCCCAAAAGGCCAAGGCGTTCAGCACGCTGGTCATCTACTTCGAGAACGACCTGTTCGGCGGCACGGACCAGTACTACACCAATGCGGTACAGGCCCGGTTCGTCTCGCCCGACCTCAAGACCCTGTCCCACGACGAAATGCTGCCCGACGCGCTGGACGAACTCATCGAGCGGTTGCCCTTCGCGGGCGATCCCGACGCCCAGTACAACGTCAGCGTGGCCTTCGGGCAGGCCATCTACACCCCGTCCGATACCCAGGTCAGGGAGTACACCCCCGGCGACAGGCCCTACGCAGGCTTTCTGTACGGGGCCATCGGCCTGCACGCCAAGAAGGGCGACCGCATGGACACCCTGCAGTTCACCGGCGGCATCGTGGGGCCTTCGGCGCGGGGAGAAACGGCCCAGAACGAAGTGCACGAGATGCGCAACATTCCCACGGCCAAGGGGTGGGACAACCAGTTGCACGACGAGCCGGGGCTTATGCTGACCTGGCAGCGCAACTGGCGGTTGAACCCCTCCTCCATCGGGCGCGGGTTCGGCTGGGATGTGCTGCCCCGCGTGGGAGCCACGGCGGGCAACGTGCTGACCCAGGCCAACATGGGGGGCGAGGTGCGCTTTGGCTGGAACCTGCCGGGCGACTTCGAGACCTCGCTGATCCGCCCTGGCGGCGGCATCGAGGCCCCCACCGACGATGCGGACCCCCGCGTGCGCGACAGCTGGGGCTGGTACCTGTTCGCCGGGGCCGACGGACGGGCCGTGGGACGCAACATCTTTCTGGACGGCAATACCTTTCGCGATAGCCACGACGTGGAAAAGAAGTACTTCGTGGCCGACCTGTCCGGCGGGCTTGCGGTGATAATCGAAGGGGTGCGCATCACGTATACCCACGCCTACCGCACCGAGGAGTTCGTGGGGCAGGACCGGGGGCAGCACTTCGGCTCGCTGACCGTTGGGGTTTCCTTCTAGGCACGGGCGGGGGCGTTGAAAAAGGCCACGTTATGGCATGGCATGCAAGGGGGGCGTTCCGCAGGGACGCCCCCCCCTTTTTTTGTCCAACATTCCGGCGTTGCGGGTGCAAAACTGGAATGGGACAGTAAGTGTGTTGTATTTAATGCGCTTGGCGCACTACAAAGATGGTTGTCTACTTCTGTTTAGTGCATTTTGTCTTGCGATATGCATATTCTTGAATTTAATCGCCATGCAGTATGTCAATATGTGTGAGTGACAATAATATGCTTGTTATTATTTTTTGCACTTTTCGTTTAATGTAATTCGATTGGTGTTAAGTTTGCATATTGAATATCGTTTTCTTGAAATGGTTCCGCTGAACTCTGCGTGCTTATTGCGAGCGTTATGTGTTTCTGAAAACGCTGATGGGAAAGATTCCCCCCTCCTTCTCTCGTCATCTGGCGGGGGTGCTGCAGGGGGGCGTTTTTGTCGCGCCATGATTTATAACAGTGATTGCCCACTCCGGGCTGGCTACAATATTATAGACAAAAAAGTAGGCGAGATGGGCAGGTTATTAGGGAAACTCCTCAGAGAGGCACGCCTGGAACGAACCGTTGGCGGCAAACCGCTGTCCATCCGCCAATTGGCCGACCGGCTGGGGGTGCACCATTCCTACCTCAGCCGCATTGAACGGGGCGACGATGTCTGCCTGAAGCCGGAACGGCTGATGCTGCTTGCCGATCTGCTGGGAGTGGACAGGTATTTCATGCTTGCGGTGGCGGGCATCGTGCCCGAAAAGCTGCGCGAAGCCATCTACGATTACCGCGAGGCGTTCACCATGTTCATCCGTTGCGTCGCGCGCGACGAGCCGGACGGGGACAACGATGCTGCCATGGCACTCGTCAATGCCGGGTCCAGGCAGCCGCACTGGAACATTCCTTATGCAGATGGGGCGGACCTGCTGTGCGGCCTGGTGGGCGCCATGTCAGTCGAAGGGTGGATCGTTTCCCGGATGGCCCAGGACCGCATGGCTACACAGTTGTCCACATGCGATCTGCCGTTTTGCGATATCGACCTGCGGCGGGGTGTCGTAACCACCGACGGGGTGCGCAGCCTGCGGGTGTACCTCGGGCCGCGTGGGACGGGTGGAGGCGTTGCCAGTGTCTACCGTTCACGGCGCGTGACGACCGGCAAACTGGGCGTCCTGATTGCCATGTTGCGCCGCGTGCAACATGCCATGGGCGCATGGGTGCGGGTGGTGGATGGCTTCGACATGGTGGCCTTCGATAGCCGCGAGCAGGAGCCGTTGCGCAAGGACGCCCGGGCTGACGCCGGGGACCGTTTTCGGCACGCCCGCAGGTGTGGCGGCACGGCTGGTGCGCAGGACAGCCAAGCGACCTGCATCGTTTTCGAGCGTCTGGCGCGGCGGAGTGCGGGCACGCACGAAAACCGCCTGCAGTACGAGCGCGCCCTCGGCAAGCTGGTCATGTCGGCGCATGCGTTTTTTCCGTGGGATGAGATGGAGGCGTTTTCGTACATCATCGTGCTGCCGCATTGATGTTCATACCTGTCCTTGTACGTTTCCAATCCGGTAGAACCGGATCGAACCTGGGTTGAATTCGGATCGGAAGCGGGCCTTCCCGTGGCCCCATCACCATCAGCAAGTCGGGGTTTTCATGAACAATTTCAGCGTCGGTATCAGGCTGATAGCTGGGTTCGTTTTTGTTTCCCTGCTCACGTTGATCACCGCCGGTTCCGGGTATCTGGCCATCGAAAATGCCAGTGAAAGCCTGCGTCACTCCAACGAGGAAATGCTGCCCGCCGTGGCGCATACCGGCAGCATCGAACTGGCCATGCGCAGTATCGTGGTGGCCCAGCGCACCCTGATGATGGATCGGCTGTCAAGGGCAGACCGTGACCGCCAGCGAGAGGACATCCGTCTTTCGCGCGAGGTCATCGCCAAGTCGCGGGGCGCAATGGACCGCCTGCGCCAATCGCCCGCCGTACACGAACAGTGGTCTGCCTTCGTCACCACGCTGGACGCCGTCCGCACCCTCAATGATGAAGCACTGGCGGCCATTCAGGAGTGGGAAGGTGACATGGCCGATCAGGGGCGCATGGACCGGGCGGCGGAACTGGTCACCGGCAAGGGCGTGCAGGCCAACACACGGCTTGCAGAGGCCGCCGCTGCCGTGCAGGAGGCCGTGCGGGCAGAGGCGCGTGCCGCACGGATCCAGAATGCCACCGAAGCGCGCACTGCAAACAACACCGCCATCGCCCTGGCCGTGGGGGCGCCGTTGCTGTCACTGCTGCTCGGGTTTCTCATTTCGCGGTCCATCACCCGTCCCTTGGGCGGCGCCGTGTCGTTCGCGCAACTGGTGGCGGGCGGCAACCTGAACGCGGACCTTGCCGTTCGCGGACGCGACGAGATCGGCAGGCTGGCGGACGCCCTGCGGGTGATGGTGGACACCCTGAAGGCCAAGATTGCCGAGGCAGAAGACAAGAGCGAGCAGGCTGCCAGCAAGGAGCAGGAAGCCCTGGCCGCCATGCGCGAGGCGGAGGAAGCCCGCAAGCAGGCGGAAAACGCCAAGCGCGAGGGCATGTTGCAGGCCGCGGCGCAGGTAGAAGGCGCGGTGGAGGTGGTGTCGTCGGCCTCGGAGGAACTTTCCGCCCAGATCGAACAGGCCGACCGGGGCGCCGAAGAGCAGGCCAAGCGCGTATCCGAGACGGCCACGGCCATGGAGGAAATGAACGCCAGCGTGCTTGAAGTTGCCCGCAACGCAGGCGACACGGCGGAAGTTTCCGATGCGGCCCGCGCCAAGGCGGCCGATGGCGCGGCGCTGGTGGAACGGGTGGTGGGCACCATTGATGACGTGCGGCGGCAGTCGCTGGACCTCAAGGCCGACATGGAAGACCTGGGCCGCCAGGCGGAATCCATCGGAACGATCATGAACGTGATCAGCGATATTGCCGACCAGACCAACCTGCTGGCGCTGAACGCCGCCATCGAGGCGGCGCGGGCCGGGGATGCCGGGCGCGGGTTTGCCGTGGTGGCCGACGAAGTGCGCAAGCTGGCCGAAAAGACCATGCAGGCCACCGTGCAGGTGGGCGAGGCCATTCGCGGGGTGCAGCAGGGCACCCGCAAGAACATGGAGAACGTGGACCGCTCTGTGCAGGGCATCGAGGAATCCACCCAACTGGTGCGCCAGTCGGGCGAGGCGCTGGGCGAGATCGTGCGGCTGGTGGAAACGGCCAGCGACCAGGTGCGGTCCATTGCGACTGCTTCAGAGCAGCAGTCGTCGGCCAGCGAGGAGATCAACCACGCGGTGGAGCAGATCAGCACCATATCGGGCGAGACGGCGCAGGCCATGCGCGAGTCGGCGCGGGCCGTGTCCGCCCTGGCGGAGCAGGCCCAGGTGCTGAAACGTCTGGTGGATGAGATGAAGACAGCGTAGCCCACGCGCCAGAAGCAGCCGCGCGAATGACAACGGGCCGCCCTTCCGTGCAGGAGGGGCGGCCCGTTGCGTTTGCAATCAAAAGCAGGATGGTGCCGGCAGGCAACGGTCAGTGCAGGGGCGGGGTTGGGCTAGTTCGCCGCAGCTCCGCTGCCGTACACCTCGGCCAGGATTTCCCCGGCGCCGTCGGCCACCAGTTGCGCGGCCAAGTCCAGGCCGATCTGGCGGGCCTGAGCGCCGTCGGGGGCGCTGACGCCGTTCATGGTGCGGCGGATCACCCGCGTCCCGGTCAGGTCGGCCACAAGGCCTTCAAGGGCAAAGGTGCCGTCGCCGGTCATCACGGCGTGCCCGGCAATGGGCACCTGGCAGCCGCCCTGCAACCCGGCCAGAAAGCCGCGTTCGGCCTCCACGCGGATGCGGGTGGGGGTGTGCTCCATGAAGGCCAGCAGTTCGTGCAGGTCGGCTCGGTCGCCCCGGAACTCGATGCCCAGCGCACCCTGACCCACGGCGGGCAGGAAGGCGGGCGGCCCCAGCACTTCGCTCTTGGGCGCGGAAAGGCCAAGGCGCTTCATGCCGGCGGTAGCCATGATGATGGCGTCGAACTGGCCTTCGGAAAGCTTGCGCAGGCGGGTGTCCACGTTGCCGCGCAGGGAGACCACGTTCAGGTCCGGGCGCAGGACCAGCAACTGCGATTGGCGGCGCAGGCTGCTGGTGCCCACGGTGGCCCCGTGGGGCAGGGCGGCCAGCGAATCGTGGTGCACGGACAGGAAGGTGTCGGACGGCTCCTCGCGTTCGGGAATGATGCCCAGCACCAGCCCTTCCGGCAGTTCCATGGGCACGTCCTTCATGCTGTGCACGGCCAGGTCGGCCCGACCGTCCAGCAGCGCCTCTTCGATTTCCTTCACGAACAGGCCCTTGCCGCCCACCTTGGCCAGCGGCACGTCGAGGATGATGTCTCCACGGGTCTTCAGGACCAGCAGTTCCACCGAAACGCCGGGGTGCCGGCCTTCGATGCAGGACTTGACGTGTTCGGCCTGCCACAGGGCCAGCTTGCTGCCACGGGTGGCGATGACGAGTTTCTTCATGTAGTTGCGCGCGGTGAGAGGATGATGTCGTGGGCGTGTCCCGTTAGCTGCATGTGGAGCAGTTGCCGCCCGAACACCCGGAACAGCCGCCACGGCTGGACTTGGGGAAGGTCACGGTCTGCCCCACGCGCGAGGGCGCGGGCATTTTGAAGCAGGCGCAGGACAGCTGCTTTTCGGTACGTGCGGAACCGCAGGCCGGGCAGGGGGGCAGGTCGTCGCCAAAGACGAGTTCCTCGAACTTCTTGCCGCAGGCGGTGCATTCGTATTCATAGATGGGCATGATGCGTGTCTCCTCCAAAGGCGGTGCGAAATGCTTCCCGGTCGTGGCCCATGCGTGCCGCATGGCGTGGTGCCAGGCGTGCGGGGCGTGCGGCGCAGGATGGAAATTCGTTCGGCGTGCGCGGGCCGCAAGGGGCGCCTATTCCGGCGCCTTGCCTTCCAGGTACGGTTGCAGGGCCAGCACGTTCTCGAACAGGAAATGGTCGGTCAACTGGCACAGCAGGTGGCCCACGGTGATGTGGATTTCCTGCACCAGCGGGGTGCGCCGGTCGGAAACATCCAGCAGGTAGTCGCACAGCGGGGCCATTTCACCGCCGCCGCGCCCGGTCATGCCCACGGTGGTCACGCCCTTTTCGCGTGCGGCCTTGAGGGCCAGCACCACGTTGGGGCTGTTGCCCGACGTGGAAATGCCCACCAGCATGTCGCCGGGCTGTCCCAGTGCCTGCACCTGTTTCTGGAAGACCTGCTCGAAGCCGTAGTCGTTGCCTATGGCGGTAAGTATCGAGCTGTCGGTGGTCAAGGCCAGCGCGGGCAGGGGGGGGCGTTCCATCATGAAGCGGTTGACGAATTCGGCGGCCAGGTGCTGGGCGTCGGCGGCGCTGCCGCCGTTGCCGCAGAACATGATCTTGCGGCCGCGGGCAAGGGTGAGGGCCATCTGCAGGGCCAATTCCACCACGCGGTCGGCGTTCTGCTGGAAATAGCGTTCACGAAGCTGTGCGCCTTCGGCGGCGTGCTCGAGCACGATCTGGCGTGCGGTGTCGGTCATGGCGCGGTCAATACCTCTGCGGTGGCCGTGCGGCCAACCCGTGGATGTTGCGGAACCACTCGGCAGTATACCAAATGGCCGGGCGTGACAACCGTGGGGCGTGGCCGGGGCGGCGACTGTGCGGGCGCCCAGCGCGCGGGCGCGGCGGTGTGGGCCGTACAGGCGGGGGGATTCCA
>NZ_VRYY01000035.1 GCF_015731765.1 Nitratidesulfovibrio oxamicus | reverse complement strand
TGGTGCTGCGCATCGGGCAGGGCTTCGAGCGCGCCCTGACCCTGCGCGGCGGGGTGGGGCAACTGGCCGCCGCCGATGCGGGCAGCGCCGGGGACTCTTCCGGTTCCACCACGACCGCCGCCGCGACCTCCACCATCCCAGCCCCTGCCTCCTTCGTGGCCCCCTCCCAGGCAGTGGTCCAGGCCATCGCGGACGGGCGCAACTCCAACACGGCGGGGCTTGCCCTCAACTACATGGCCTCCATCGTGGACGACTTCGGCGCACGGTACGTGGCCGCCCATGGCGGGCAACCCCGCCCCTCCGTGCTGCTTACACGGGCGTGGCACAACCCCAACCTGCTCAGCCGGTGGTTCTTCGTGCCGGGCATCGTGGTCATGGTTACCATGGTGGTCACGCTGATCATCACCGCCCTGTCCGTGGCCCGCGAGCGCGAGCAGGGCACCTTCGACCAGATGCTGGTCACCCCCTACCGCCCCACGGAAATGCTGATCGGCAAGGCCGCGCCCGGCTTTCTGGTGGGGCTGTTCGAGGCCTCGCTCATCGTGGCCATGGCGGTATTCTGGTTCGGGGTGCCCCTGCGCGGCAGCCTGCTTACCCTGTACGTCGGGCTGGTGCTGTTCCTGTTCTCGGTGGTGGGCATCGGCCTGATGATCTCGTCCCTGTCCGTGACCATGCAGCAGGGGCTGCTGGGCATGTTCCTGTTCACCATGCCCGCCGCCATCCTTTCCGGCTTCGCCACGCCCATCGCCAACATGGCCGAGCCGGTGCAATGGCTGACCCTGGTGAACCCCATGCGCTACATACTCATCGTGGTGCGCGGGGTGTTCCTGGAAGGGGCGGACCTGACTCTGCTGGCCCCGCAGTTGTGGCCGCTGGCGCTCATCGGCGCGGTGTGCATGGCCGCCGCCGGGTGGCTGTTCCGGCACCGCATCCAGTAACGCATCGGACAAAATTGCTTTTTTTGTAAAACCCACTTCGCCACTACTCGCTCGCAGGAGCCCGGCACCACAATAGTGCACGCCTGCCTGCTTTCCGTCGTCACCCTTGCTGCATGCAGTCACCCATCTTGCGCCCGATCACGCTCTTTGCAGCAATGGCGCAGCTTGCGCCCCGCCCCCTACATCCCCCCTGCCATCCACGAACTGCCCTGCCCCTGCGGACAGGACGCATGCGCATGCCCACGGGTTTGGGAACACTTCCCACCACCGGCCATAGCCTTCGATTGCGCCACGGGCTGGCGCCACCCTCCATTCTCACATGTTTTAACAATTATGAATTTTTACGTGCGGATTTTTACACTATTTTTGTAAAAATACATCAAAATACCGCAGCGCGACTGGCGAGGAGAACTGCCAAGTTCAATCATTTCAATGCGCTTTCATCTTGGACCAGAGATTGCTCCTACGGCCTCACAACATCACCGCACCCTTCGAAAGGGGTTTTCGATCACGGGGTCGAAGGAGGAACCATGATCACCGCATCACTCACGGGCAAACGCTCCCTGCTGTCTCTGGCCATCGGGTGCACCGTGCTTGGCCTGGCTGCGCTCGCACCGCTGCCTGCCCATGCCGAGGACGCGCCGCAGTTCCTGTCGCAGTCCGACGCCAACACGCTCTGGACGCTGATCGCCGCCATCCTCGTCATGTTCATGCAGGCGGGCTTCGCGTTCGTGGAGGCGGGTCTTACCCGCGCCAAGAACGCGGGCAACATCATCATGAAGAACTTTCTCGATTTCGCCGCCGGAGCGCCCCTCTTTTTCCTGTTCGGCTTCGGCCTGATGTTCGGCAAGTCCGTCAGCGGCTTCATCGGCGGCTCGGACTTCGCCCTGGCCTCGTTTGACGGCGCCTCTCCGGAAGGCCAGTGGGCCATGACCTTCCTGTTCTTCCAGACCGTGTTCGCGGCCACCGCCGCCACCATCGTGTCCGGCGCCATCGCCGAGCGCACCAAGTTCGGTTCGTACATCATCATGAGCATGGTGGTGACGGGCCTGATCTACCCGGTCACCGGGCACTGGGCGTGGGGCAACCTGTTCGGCAACGAGGGCGGCTGGCTGGCGGCCATGGGCTTTTCCGACTTCGCCGGGTCCACCGTGGTCCACTCGGTGGGCGGCTGGATTGCCCTGGCCGGCGCCATCGTGGTCGGGCCGCGCCTTGGCAAGTACTCCGCCGACGGCAAGGCCCGCTCCATCCAGGGCCACAGCCTGCCCCTGGCAGCCCTTGGCGTGTTCATCCTGTGGTTCGGCTGGTTCGGGTTCAACCCCGGCTCCACCACCGTGGCCAACGGCACCATCGGCTACATCGCGGTCAACACCTGCCTTGCGGGGTGCACCGGCATGCTGGGCGCCATGATCACCATCTGGCTGAAGTACGGCAAGCCCGACGTTTCCATGAGCATGAACGGCGCGCTGGCAGGCCTTGTGGCCATCACCGCCGGGTGCTTCGAAGTATCGCCCGTCGGCTCGCTGATCATCGGCTTTGGTGCCGGGGTGCTGGTGGTGCTCTCCGTCCTGTTCATCGACCAGGTGCTGAAGATCGACGACCCGGTGGGCGCCATTTCGGTGCACGGCGTGTGCGGCGCATACGGCACGCTGATGGTGGGCCTGTTCGCCTCGCCCGGGTACGGCACCATCACCGGCCTGTTATACGGCGGCGGCGCCGGACAGCTGGTCACCCAGGCAATCGGGGTGGGCGCGGCCTTTGCGTGGGCCTTCGGCACCGGGTTCGTCCTGTTCAGCGTGCTCAAGATGGTCATGGGCGTACGCGTGCCCGCCGAAGAGGAACTGAAGGGTCTCGACGTCACCGAGCACGGCTCCGAAGCCTACAGCGGCTTCCAGATCTTCTCCAACGAGTAAGGGCAGGGGGATAGCACCATGAAACTCATCATCGCATACGTCCGGCCCGAGCGCCTGACCGCCGTGAAGCAGGCCCTGTACGCCCGGCAGATATACAGCATGTCAGTCACCAACATCCTGGGTGCCGGACGCCAGAAAGGCTACACCGAAACATACCGCGGCGTGGTCAGCGAAGTGAACCTGCTGAAGAAGGTACGCATCGAAATCGGCATCAAGGACGAGTTGGAGGCCGACGCACTGGAAGCCGTGACCGAAGGCGCCCGCACCGGCAAGGAAGGTGACGGCGTGGTCTTTGTGATGGACGTGGCCAAGGGGCAGCGCATCCGCACCGGCGACCCGGTGGCCTAGCACCGCGCTGGCCGGGTTCAACCCCGGCGGCAGACCAGACCCGCCAGCCTGAACGCAAACGACGCCGCCCGGACCGCAAGGTTCGGGCGGTTTTGCGTGGGACATGCGCACAGACGGGGCCGCGCCCGCGCCTCTGGCCCCCCCCTGCGCCCCGGCGGCCTGCCGAGCGGAAACCGGCACTGGTGCAACGGACAGAGATCCCACGCGCGGCACCCGCCGACAGGCCCTCGATGGCCGAAGGGGAAGGCGACGCGCCGAGCGGCCGTGCGTGCCGCCATCCCTTCGGGACGTCCCCGCCATGGTCGCCTGGCCGGACTGCCACCTGCCTTGCCCGCCATTGCGCCCCCAATGAAAAAAGGCCCGCCCCCCGTAGGGCGGGCCTTTGGCCGTGGACGCGACGAACGTCCGCGACGGGCCGGGAATGCAAAGGCAGGGGTCGGGGAAATGCGGTGCGCGGGCCGGGCGGCGGGCGGTCCGCCCGGCCCCGCGCGGAGGTGCAGCATCAGGTCCGCCCGGAAGGGGGACTAATTCAGGAAGGTATCCACGGAAACGTAGTCCAGGCCAAAGGCCTCGGCCACGCCCTTGAAGGTGATCTTGCCGTCGATGACGTTGGCGCCCTTGGCGATTTCGCAGCTGTCCTGCATGGCGCGCTTCCAGCCCTTGTTGGCGATGGTCAGCGCGTAGGGCAGGGTGGCGTTGGTCAGGGCCAGGGTAGAGGTCTTGGCCACGGCGCCGGGCATGTTGGCCACGCAGTAGTGCACAACGCCGTCCACCACGAAGGTGGGGTCGGTATGGGTGGTGGCCTTAGAGGTTTCGAAGCAGCCGCCCTGGTCGATGGCCACGTCCACCAACACCGAGCCGGGCTTCATGGTCTTCAGCATGTCGCGGGTGACCAGCTTGGGGGCCTTGGCGCCGGTAACCAGCACCGCGCCCACCACCACGTCGGCCTCGCGCACCAGCTTGCGCACTGTGGCCGGCGACGACATGAGCGGGAAGCAGTTGGAGGGCATCACTTCGCTGAGGTGGCGCAGGCGGTCCAGGTTCATGTCCAGGATGTACACCTTGGCGCCCAGGCCGCAGGCCATGCGGGCCGCATGGGTGCCCACCACGCCGCCGCCGATGACCACCACGGTGCCGGGGTCCACGCCGGGCACGCCACCCAGCAGCACGCCGTTGCCGCCCTGTGCCATTTCCAGGTACTTGGCGCCCTGCTGGATGGCCATGCGGCCAGCCACTTCGCTCATGGGGGTGAGCAGGGGCAGGCTGCCGTCGGCCTTCTGGATGGTTTCGTAGGCGATGCACACCGCGCCGCTCTTGATCAGGGCCTGGGTCTGCGGCTCGTCGGCGGCCAGGTGCAGGTAGGTAAACACGATCTGGCCGGGGCGGATCATGCCGTATTCGGAAGCCTGCGGCTCCTTGACGTGCATGACCATGTCGGACTTGGCGTAAATTTCGGCCGAGGTGGCCACAATGGTTGCGCCCGCTTCCGCATAGGCTTCGTCGGCAAAGCCGCTGCCCGCGCCGGCGTTCTTTTCCACCAGCAGGGTGTGTCCGGCATGCACCATCACCTCGACCCCGGCGGGGGTCATGGCGACGCGGTTTTCTTCCTTCTTGATCTCCTTCAGGATGCCAACGATCATCTGAGCCTCCAGATACGCCGGTGGTGCGGCGCGTTGCGGTGCGTTGCGGTGCGCGGTGAAAACCCCGGACAGGGTGCGCCCGCACGGGCGCAGGCCCACCAAAGCAAACGCCTTGCCAACTTGCCGAAAAACAGGACAAAACGGCGAAATTTCCTGCTTGATCACAAAAACGCAAATCGGACCAGTGAGTTGCGAACGCAAAAAGAAGAGGAGCCGGGAAGGGGAACGGCGGGAAATGGAAGCGGCACGGCAAGGCAGCGCACCCAAAGTGGAAACAAATCAGACCACTGTTCAAATAAACAGGGCATAAAACCCGAAATGATGCCGCAGGGCAGGTGGAAACATTTCGGACCGCTGGAAAGTTTTCAAACCATTCTCAAGCCATGCCGCCGCAGCTTGTCGAGCAGGGCCGTATGGGAAATTCCCAATTTTCTTGACGCCTTGCGCACGCTACCTGCGGTGGCCACCGCATCCGCAATGATTCGTTTTTCAAAAACGGCAATCATGTCCTTGAGCCGCCCCTCCCCGTCCCCATGATGCTCGCGGCCAGAGGCCAGCGCCGCCGCATCGGCCACGGTATCGGCCACGCCGTCGGCCAGCCGGGCCGACTCGCCGAACAGCCCGCCTTCCAGTTCATGGGCAAACAGGATGAACCGCGCGCCCACCACATCGCCCGGGCACAGGATGGCGGCGCGCTCCACCACGTTCTTCAGTTCGCGCACGTTGCCCGGCCAGTGGTGGCCCGCAAGGCGCGCCAGCGCCCCCGGCGAAAGGCTGCGCACCGGCCCGCCCAGCCGGGCGGCCAGTCCCAGCAGAAAATGCTCGGCCAGCACGGCGATGTCCCCGGGCCGTTCCTTCAGCGGCGGAATGTGAATGGGCAGCACGTTGATACGATAGTACAGGTCCTGCCGGAAGCGCCCTTCCTCCACCAGCCGCTCCAGGGTGCGGTTGGTGGCGGTGATGATGCGCACGTCCACGGGCACCTCCGCCGTGCCGCCCACCCGGCGCACGCTGCCCTCCTGCATCACCCGCAGCATCTTGGCCTGCGAGGCCAGCGGCATGTCGCCTATCTCGTCCAGCAGCACCGTGCCGCCGCGCGCCGTCTCGAACAGGCCTGGCTTGCCCTCGCGCCGTCCGCCGGTAAAGGCTCCGGCCTCGTAGCCGAACAGCTCGCTTTCCAGCAACTGTTCCGGCAGGGCCGCGCAGTTCACCGGCACGAACGGCCCCTGCCGCATGCTTGCGGTGTGGATGGCCCGCGCGAACAGTTCCTTGCCGGTGCCGCTCTCCCCCCTGATGGCGATGATGGAATCGGTGGCGGCCACGCGCCGGGCAAACGAAATGGCAAAGCCGATGGCCGGGTGCTGGCCCACTATGTCGCCGAAGGTCACCTGCGCGGGCTCGGTGATGGAGCGGGCCAGCTTGCGGATCTCGCGCATGTCGCGGGCCACTTCCACCGCGCCGATGATGCGCCCTTCGCCGTCGCGGATGGGCCTGCGGGTGACGAAGAATTGCAGCCGCCCGCCGCCCGGGGTGGCCACCTCGCGCTTGGCGTCCACCAGTTCGCGCCCGGAAAGGCAGTCCAGGATACCCCGGTCGGGCAGGCCCAGCGCGTCCAGCGGCAGGCCGGACAGGTCGGCGGCGGGGGTGCCGCCCGGCGTGCCCGATGCGCCGGACACGCCCGGCGCGCCGGTACACCCGTAGGCCTCACGGGCCACCTTGTTGATGGAGGTCACCCGCCCCTCGGCGTCGATGGACAGCACCCCGTCGCGCAGGTTGTCCAGCAGCACCAGAAAGCGGTTGGCGCGTTCCTCTGCGGGCAGGGTGTCCACGATGCGGAATTCCAGCAGGTCGGGGATGCGGCCCAGCGTCTCGAACAGGGCGGCGCGGTCCACGTCGCGCGAGCTGTCCGCCTCCAGGTACACGAAGGCGCGGTCCATGCCGGGGACGGGGCTGGCGACGGGGCCCGGCGCAAGGACGTGAGCCGGGGCGGAAGCCGGGCCGGGGGTCAGGCCGGAAATCGCGCACGTGGGGAGGGTGGCCGCCGCACCGCCGGGGCGGCGCTCCACTTCCATGGAGACGATGGACAGCGCCTGCCCTGCCAGCAGCGAGGAAAGGTCGGACACGATGCCCACCCTGTCCCGAAAGATGCATTCCATTCGTAGTTTCATGCGTGCGTCTTCCGGTACGGGGTGGGCGTGGCGGCTTCCCTGTTGTGGCTAGTCGTGGATGGTGCGGCTAGTCCGCGCTCCGGGATTTGCCGGCGGAATCCATGCCGGGCACCGGCTGGTCCTTGCTGTAGGCGGTGGCCTGGCAGATGGCGATGAGCGTGCCTTCGCCGTCGGTGATGCGGATCTCGTAGGTGGCCACCCGCCGTGCGGCGCTGATCTCGCGCGCCTCCGCCGTCAGCGGCCCGCGCTTGCCGGGCGCCAGGAACGAGATGGAGGTGTTCAGGTTCACGCTGACCCTGCCCCGCGTGTTGCAGGCCACGGCAAAGGCCAGGTCGGCCACGGCAAAGATGGCCCCGCCGTGGGCCATGCCCACGCCGTTGCGGTGGTGCGCGTCCAGGGGCATGACGGCGCGGGCGTAGCCGCGCGCGGCCTCGGTGATTTCGATGCCGAGGTGTTTGGCGAACATGTCGCGCTCGGCGATGAACCGGCGGACGTGCTCCATGTCCTCCGCCGCGGCGGATGAAGCGGCGGCGGGTTGTGTGGCGGATGGTGCGCCGGGCGGTATGGCTGACATGGCGTCTCCGCGCGGGGTGCGCGCAACTGCGTGAACGGAGCGGCTGTGCCCGGCCCCGGCATGGGCAAACCGGACATGCGCGAATCGGGCCGGTTCACGAAAGCGTGAAACGGTCGGGCGCAAGGCGCACCGTAGCGGCAGGAACCCCACCTTGTCGAGAGGCAACGCCGCGCACCCGGCACCGGCAGCCCGCGCCCACTTGCCTGCCGCCCCGCGCGGGGCTATGCAGGACGGGCAGTCGGCGGCAAGCGCATTGGCCATGCGCCCCCCGCCCGGCAACATCCATAAATGTACAAACGCACCCGGCGGGGTGGCGTCCCCTCCCCCCCACGGCGCCTTCCCGTCAGTGCTGCCGGGGCTGCCCCAACACGCGCCCCGAGAGGCTCCCATGACCGCTCATTCCCTTGCCGCCCTGGCCGTGGCCCTGTTCATCCTGGCCATCACCCCCGGCCCCGGCGTGTTCGCCGTGCTGTCCGCCGCCCTGGGGCGCGGCCTGCCCACGGCACTGGCCCTTACGGCGGGCATCATCTGCGGCGACATGATCTTTCTGCTGCTGGCCATGGCCGGGCTGACCGTACTGGCGGAAAGCATGGGCGAACTGTTCCTGCTGGTCCGCCTTGGCGGCGCGGCCTACCTGATCTGGCTGGGCATCGGCCTGTGGCACGGCGCGTCCACGGCCCATCCCCTCGCCGCGTCCGGAGAGTCGGCATCCGAAGGGGCTGCGCCCGCAGATTCGGCATCCGGGTATCCGGCATCCGGCGCGGACACCGCTGCGCTGGCCGCGACTGCCCCGTCGCGCCTGTCGCGCCCGTTGCGCACCGCCTGCGGCGGTCTGGCCCTGACCCTGGGCAACCCCAAGGTCATCGTGTTCTACGTGGGTTTTCTGCCCACCTTCGTGGACCTGCGCACCCTGGACGCCACGGGCGCCGCACTGGTGGCGGCCACCACGGTGACCGTGGTGGGTTGCGTGCTGGGCGGCTACGCGGTGATGGCCGCGCGCGCCCGGCACATGTTGTCCACCCCGCGCGCCACCCGGCTGCTGCATCGCGGCGCGGGCGCGGT
>NZ_VRYY01000034.1 GCF_015731765.1 Nitratidesulfovibrio oxamicus | reverse complement strand
TTGCTACCGCACCGACGGCATTTGAAACGGCCATCGGCGAGACGCCAAGCTCGGGTGTATGTGCACTTCGGGCATTCTCTCATGTCCAGACCTGCCTATCACAGGTCCGGTTTGGTTAGGTATTACCAAACGTTTTATACGTTCACGTGGTGCCGCAAACGGTGGCTGCGGCTTTCCGCAATGGCGTGGAGCGTGTGGCAAGGGCAAGGAAAAGGGTTTTTTTGCGGAGGGAGTGTACTTTTGTGGTACTCGACCGGAGCAAAAAATCCCTTTGACGCCGCCATTGCCCGCGAAACGCGCCATTGCGCCTAATGTGCAACGCCCCAGTTCTCCCCCTGCCCCCAATCGACGGCAAGGGGGACATCCAGTGCAACCCCACCGGGCCGCACGCCGGACATGATCGCGGCAAGGCGCTCGCCTGCGGCGGGGGCGTTGTCGGCGGGCACTTCCAGCAGCAGTTCGTCGTGTACCTGCAGGATGAGCCGGGCGTTCAGGGCGCGCAGGTCCGGGTCGGCGTGAGCGGCCAGCATGGCCAGCTTGATGATGTCGGCGGCGCTGCCCTGGATCAGGGTGTTGATGGCCTGGCGGCGTGCCTGCGACTTCAGCTGGGTGTTTTCGGAATGGATTTCCGGCAGCAGGCGGCGGCGGCCCGCCATGGTGGTCACGTAGCCCAGCTCGCGGGCGGTGGTTTCCGCCTCGTCGTAGAATTCGCGCAGTTTCTGCAACTTGCTGAAATACCGTTCGATGAACGCCTTGGCCTCGGTGAGCGGGATGCGCAGTTCCTGCGCCAGCTTTTGCGGCCCCATGCCGTAGATGAGCCCGAAGTTGATGGTCTTGGCGTTGCGGCGCTGGTCGGTGGAAACCTGATCCTGCGCCACGTCGTACAACAGGCTGGCGGTGCGGCTGTGGATGTCCGCCCCCTCACGGAAGGCGGCCAGCAGCGTGGGGTCTTGCGACATGTGGGCCAGCACGCGCAGTTCCACCTGCGAATAGTCGGCGGACACCAGCCGCAGCCCCGGCGCGGCGGTGAAACAGGTGCGCATGCGGCGGCCAAGGTCGCCCCGTACGGGAATGTTCTGCAGGTTCGGGTTGCTGGAGGACAGCCGCCCGGTGGCCGTGGCCAGTTGGTTGAAGGTGGTGTGGATGCGCCCGGCACTGTCCACCAGGCGGGGCAGCGGCTCCAGATAGGTGGAGCGCAGCTTCTCCAGCTTGCGGAATTCGAGGATGGCGTCCACCACCGGATGGCGGCCGGACAGCTTTTCCAGCACGTCCTGCGCGGTGGAGGTCTGGCCGCCCTTGGTCTTGCCGCCCGTGGGCAGGCCCAGCGTGCCGAACAGCAGTTCGGCCAGCTGCTGCGACGACCGGATGTTGAATTCGCCCCCGGCGGCCTTGTAGACGTCGCGCGTCAGGCGGTCCAGTTCGCCCTGCACCTCGCGCAGGAAGGCGGCAAAGGCGTCCAGGTCCACGGCGATGCCCGCCGCCTCCATGTCGGCCAGCACGGGGATCAGCGGCATTTCCAGCGTGCGCATCAGGCGGGACAGCTGCGCTCCGGCCAGACGGCCCGACAGGGCGCCCGCCATTTCCAGCGCCAGAAGGCCGGGGTTGCCGGACGAGCGTTCCAGTTCGTCGCCCCAGCGGGCGGCCAGGCGCGGCCAGCCGTAGTCGCGCTCTTCCGGGTTCAGCAGGTAGGCGGCCAGCCCCAGGTCGAACCAGCGGGCCGGGTCCACGCCGCCCCATGCCGGGTCGGCGCGCAAGAGGTGCTTCACGTCCGGCGCGGCCACCTGCGCGGCCTTGGAAAGGTGGCGTGCAAGGGCCTCCACCGGGCCGGAGTAGCGGCTTTCGCAATCCCCGGCGGCCACGGCGTAGGCGGCGACGCTGCCGTTGTCGAACAGCGGCACCACGGCGGCGGCCACGCCTTCGCAGTCGGGCAGCTTGCCGGGGTCCTTGCAGGTGTTCACCGGATCGGCCCTGCGGCCCTCGTCGCCGAACAGGCTGGCCTGCACCTGGCTGGTGGAGCGCGGGGCAGAGGTGACGCTGCCGTTCTCGATCATGCCGGACAGTTCGCGGGTAAGCTGGCGCAACTCGAATTCGCGCAGCACGGCCCCGGCTTCCGCCGGGTCCAGCGGACGCACGGCCAGTTCGGGCAGGGTCACTTCCGGGCAGGCGTCGGTGGTCAGGGTGGTCAGTTGGCGGTACAGGAACATGGTTTCAAGGTGCGGCTCGAACTTGGCGCGCAGCTTTTCGGGCAGTTCGCCCACGCGGTCGCGGATTTCTTCCAGCGAGCCGAAGTCCTTGAATATCTTTTCCGCCGTCTTGGGGCCAACGCCGGGGATGCCGGGAATGTTGTCCGACGAATCGCCGATGACCGCCTGAAAGTCGGGCCAGCGGGCGGGCGCAAGGCCCGTTTCCGCCGTGAAGTCCGCGAGGGTGACCAGCTTTTCTTCCTTGGCCGCCGGGTCCCACAGCACCACGTTGTCGTGCAGGCACTGCTTCAGGTCCTTGTCCGTGCCCACGATGACCACGGGGCGCTCGGTGCGGTGGCGCGCCGCCAGCGAGGCGATGCAGTCGTCGGCCTCGCACCCGTCGGACACGACCAGCGGGAGGCCCAGCGCCCTTACCATGCGCTTGATGGGGTCCAGCTGCTGCACCAGCGGTTCCGGCGTTACCGCGCGCTGCATCTTGTACGGCGGGAACAGCTCGTGCCGGAAGGTCGGTCCCTTGCCGTCCAGCACGAAGCAGAAATTCGTGGGGCGCTCCTCGCGCAGGATGCGCAGCAGGATGCGGGTGACGATGAACAGCGCGTTGGTGGGAAACCCGTCCGAACGCTGCATGCTCTGATAGGCGTAGAAGCCCCGGAAGATGAAGGCCGAGCCGTCCATGAGCCACAGGGGCTCGCCGCGAAGGCCGAGGCGTTGGGTGAGCGACATGCTGGTTCCGGTTGGCGGTTGGATGTGGGGGGATGGCGCGGGCCGGACGCGCAGAGGCTGCGCGGCGCGGTGCCGGGACGGGGCGCAGTCCCGTCATTCCGGTACGGACTCCTGGCGCAGTCTCGGGCCGGGCCGCCTGCGCCAAGGGTATACGTCACGCCGCGCCCGAAGCAAAGCCGTTCGCGCGGGCCCGGGCTGGTACGGGCGGCGCGGGGGGGAAACCATGGCGGCGCGGGGATGCCTGCAACCGTCAGGCTGGCGGGCCGACGGGACAGGTCGACGGGACAGATAAGGGCGGACTGGGCCGCATCGCCGTCACAACGGCTTCACCCGCTCCCGCACATTCCTGCGCCAGCGGTTCAGCGGGCGGCAGCAGCCTTCGCCCACCTGCAACACGGCGGCAACCTGCGCGTCGGTCATCACCAGACGGCAGCGGTAGCGCGCCCCGTCCCAGAACAGGCCGGGGCAGCGGCGGCGGTCACCGTAGGCCTCGCGGCCCGGCGGGCACTGGGCCTTGGCGCAGCAATAGCCGCAGCCCACGCAGTCGCGGTGCAGAAACAGCAGGGCGAACACGGCGCACCCCCTTCCCCGTGTGGCGCCGCGTGTCCGTGGTGTGTGCCCGGTGTGGTCCGTGGCGTGTGCCCCCATGCGCGGGGGCGTGCGGCAGGGACGGGGATGCTTCATACATACCTTGGCGCGCGCGGGTTGTCAGCAAGGGGGGGCGTGGGTGCCGTTTGTCCCGTATTTTTTGCATGATTCGATAATGCGCTGTAATCGAAGCATTTCATTTTGAGTTTATCCCGCGATTCCGCCTTGTCTCACCCTCATTTCATCACGATTCCTCCGTTTATCGTCCCCGCGATAGAACCCTTTGCCCCTTCGGGCTACTCCCGTGGCTCACGATGCACGCCTCGCGTCCGGCTGTCCGGTGCCGGATGCCCCGGCGAGGCGGGCACACTCACCCCCACAATAACTTCAACCAGCAAGGGAGGCGGGAATGGCGGATACGAACAAGACGGGCGCAGCGGCGGGCGCGGCCCCGGCAAACGGAGCGGCAGACGCCGACGTGACCTGTTCCCCGTTTCTCACGGGCATCCGGGCGGTGCTGGGCGAACGTACCCCCGGCAACATGGCCCTGTGGGCGCTGACCGCCGTGCTGCTGCTGGCGCTGGTCAAGGAATCGGTTGCGCCCTCGTGGACCGTGGCCTGGAGCCACCCCAACTGGGGCACCGTCAACGTGGTGCCGGTGCTGGGCATCGGCGTGGGCATGGTGGCCGGGTTCCTGGGCGGCATGGTGGGGGCGTTCATCAGCCTGTTCTCCGTTCCCCTGTACACCCTGTGGCTGGGCCTGCCGGTCAAGGTGGCCCTGGGCACCAACAGCCTTGCCTCCGCCGTCATCGGCCTGATGGCGGCCATGGTGCACCTGTCCAAGAAGACCCCCAACATGAAGATCGCCTTCCCCATGATGGCCACCGGCTTTCTGGGCGCGGGCGCGGGTGCGTACCTTTCGCTGGGCATGACCCCGGAACAGCTGAAGATGTACTTCTCCGTGCTGGTGTTCGGCGCGGCGTTCTGGATGCTGTGGCGCGGCATTCGCCCCGCCCCGGCCAAGAGCGGCGGCTTCGTGGCCACCGAAAGGCAGGGCCTTCTGTACGCGGGTGGTGAATGGGGCGGCGTGCCCTACCGCACCAACATCCTGTACCCGGCCTTCGGCAACTTCTTCATTGCCGCCGTCACCGGCATCATCGGCGTGGGCGGCGGCTTTCTGTTCACCCCCATGCTGCACGCGGCCTTCGGCCTGCCCATGATGGTGGCCGTGGGCACCGGCAACTTCGTCAAGGTGGCCAACATCGGCTCGCAGTTCATCGTGCGCGGCGTGGCCGACACCGTCATCTACCAGCTGGCCGTGTTCGCCATGCTGGGCGGCTACTGCGGGGCCAACTTCGGGCGTCGTCTGGGCTGCGTGGTGGACACCCGCTACCTGCGCCTGCTGTTCGGCATCCTGCTGATCTT
This sequence comes from Nitratidesulfovibrio oxamicus, assembly GCF_015731765.1. GTDB lineage: Bacteria > Desulfobacterota > Desulfovibrionia > Desulfovibrionales > Desulfovibrionaceae > Cupidesulfovibrio > Cupidesulfovibrio oxamicus. Next base: position 3,712 of record NZ_VRYY01000034.1, on the reverse strand, counting down.
CGTGGGGCTGCAGTACATGGGGATCAAGCTGGGCCTTGGCAGCGCCTAGGCTGCGGCTTGGTCTTTTGCACGCTGACTGACCGACCCGAAGGGCGCGAAGCGTGGCCGTTAGGCGAGCTTGCGAGCCTTACGGACATTGAGAGCAACGCGTCGAACTTCGTCCGGCATGTCGTCGAATACGAGAAGAGTATACTCCTCCCTGCCGGACTCGTTCTCCTTGTCAGCGCACAAAATCCCTGCGCCGCAGCAATACCGCAGGCAGTCTCAGGAAAGCGTATGCGCCCTGCGTCGCGAAAAGATAGCCCGAATCAGGGCAGAGAAGATTCATGGGCCCCTGTGCCGCAAGCCCTGGGCCACGTGAACGACAGAAAGAATGATGCGGTGGCCCCTGCGGCGCATCCGTAACGTATCCAATCAACGTCGGGAGAAACGACATGGCGAACAGAAAGGCCAGCAGGGCCGTGGACATCGCGCCGCGCAGCCTTGCGGAGGTGCGCACGGAAACGGTGGAGTGCGACCTGTTGATCATCGGCGGCGGCAACGCCGGGTGTTTCGTGGCCACCGAGGCCAAACGGCTTGATCCGTCGCTGCGCGTGGTGATCATGGAAAAGGCCGAGATCATGCGTTCCGGCGCGTGTTCGGCGGGCATGGACGCCCTGAACACCTACATTCCCGAAGGCAAGACCCCCGAAGACCTGGTGCGCTGGAGCCGCGCCCAGGTGGGCGGCGGTCCCCTGCGCGAGGACCTGGCCCTCAGCAACGCCGAGGAACTCAACGAGGCCATCGACGACCTGGAGCGTTGGGGCCTGCCCATCCTGCGCGACGCGGACGGCAAGATCCGTTACCGCGGCAAGTGGGACATCTCCATCCACGGCGAGCAACTGAAGCCCATCATGGCCGAAAAGGCCATCGAGGCCGGGGCCGAAGTGTACAACCGCGTGGCGGGCACCGGCCTGCTGATGGATGGCGGGCGTTGCGTGGGGGCCACAGGCCTTGGCGTGCGTGACGGTGCGTTCCACGTGTTCCGCGCCAAGTCCGTGGTGGTTTCCACCGGCGGGGCGGGCACCCTGTACAAGTCGTACACCGCCGACTCCACCGACAGCGGCGCGCAGATCTGGATGTGCCCCTATTGCGTGGGCTCCGGCTACGCCATGGGCTTCCGCCAGGGCGCGGAACTGTCGTCGCTGGAGCAGCGCTGGGTGGCCACCCGCACCAAGGACTTCTGCGGCCCCGTGGACACCATCTCGGTGGGCTACAAGGCGCCCATCATCAACTGCAAGGACGAGCGGGTCATGAGCCGCTACGCCCACCTCGGCGGCGACGCGGCCCCGCGCTTCATCCGGGCCAACGCCCCCATGGAGGAATGGCTGGCCGGGCGCGGCCCCTGCTACTGCGACACCCGCAACATGGCCCCCGAACTGGTGCAGGCCATGATGACCGACTACCTCAACGAGCGTCCGTCGTTCGTGCTGTTCCTGGCCAGCCGCGGGCAGGACGTGACCAAGGAGGCCATCGAGATCTACGGGTCCGACCCGTACATCATGGGCGGCCACACCATGGGCGGCTTCTGGGTGGACATGCAGCGCATGACCACCGTGCCCGGCCTGTTCGCGGCGGGCGAGACGGCGGGCGGCAACCCCAACAAGTTCGTGGGCGGCTGCGCGGCGGAAGGCAAGCTGGCCGCGCGCGGCGCCATTGCCTACATGGCGGCGGGCCTTGAAAAGCCCGACGAAGCCGCCGTCAGCGCGCAGGTGGAGTCGGAAAAGGCCCGTGTGTTCGCCCCGCTGCTGCGTGGCAAGGACTACGACGGCGTGACCCCCACAGAGATGAAGGAACGCCTCCAGCGCCTGATGGACGAGTACGCGGGCGGCAGTTCGCAGTTCTACCGCACCAACGAGGAGCGCCTGGACTACGCCCTGCGCCACATCAAGATGCTGCAATCGCAGTTCGCCTACCTGAAGGCCGCCGACCTGCACGACCTGATGCAGGCCAACGAGACCATGGACCGCGTGGACGTGGCCGAGGCCGTGGTGCACCACCTGAAGGCCCGCCGCGAAACCCGCTGGGCCGGGTGGCAGACCCGCAGCGACTACCCCGGCCGCGACGACGCCAATTTCGACTGCTTCGTGGAAACCCGGCGCGACCCGGTCACCGGCGAGGTGACCGCCTTCACCCGGCCCTACGAGCAACTGGTCCCCGGCGACCGGTTCAAGGCTTAACCGCATTTCATCCGGACGGAGGAACACATGCCGCCGAGAATACTGACCGAAAAGTGCAACGGTTGCGAAGGGCTGCCCGAATCGCGCTGCGAAGAAGCCTGCCCCGGCAACCTGATGGTGGTGGACGCAGCCACGGGCAAGGCCCGCTGCCGCTGCACGCGCGACTGCTGGGACTGCATGTCCTGCACCAAGGCCTGCCCCCGCGCCGCCATAGAGACGCGCATCCCCTACCAGTTGGGGTACCACAAGGCGTCCCTGCGGCCCATCATGGGCAAGGACCACATCACCTGGAAGTGCGTGGACATCCACGGCGTGGAAACCACCTACAAGTACCGCAACCGTCTGGCCGCGGCCCCGGCCATCCGGACTGGCAAGGGCGTGTAATCATACTCCGGGGGGCGGGGGCGGCATGGACATCCGGTGTCCGATACCGCCTTTGCCCCTTTGCAATATGCCGCAGGAGCACTACGCTCTCCGCCAGGGGGGCTCATGGAACGCAACTGGCATCTCTGGACCGAGGATTTTTTCGCCGACCTGCCGGACGAGCGGGCGGCGTTTCTGGCGTTGTCGCGCCGGAGGGAGTTTTCGAAGAACGACATGGTGTTCTTCGAGGAGGACTCCGGCGATTCGTGCTTCTACGTGGAGCAGGGCATCGTGCGCATCTTCCGCATTGCGCCGTCGGGCAAGGAGCCCATCTTCTTTTTGCGCAGGCGGGGCGAGATGTTCGGCCTGGCCGAGGTGCTGGATTCGGTGCCGCGCAAGGCCAATGCCCAGGCCCTGACCCCCTGCGTGCTGCGCGAGGCGGGGCGGGACGAGTTCGAGAAGTTCCTGTCCGACAACTTCGGCGCGGCGCGCAGGGTCATTGCCACGCTGGGGGGGCGGGTGCGCTACCTGGGCGAGCAGGTGGGCAACCTGATGACCTGCGACGTGGGCACCCGGCTGGCCAAGCTGCTGGTGTACATGGCCTACGAGGTGCTGGGCGACGAGGCGGCCTGGCACGAGCCCGCCGTGATTCCCGTGCGCCTGACGCAGGAGCAGATGGCCGCCATGACCGGATCGTGCCAGCAGACCGTCAGCGACTTTCTGCGCGAGATGCAGGACGAGGGGCTGGTGCGGGTGACCCGCCGCGAGGTGGTGGTGCTGCATCCGTTGCGCCTGCTGGAACGCGCGGAACTGTAGAGGGGCGGAACAGGGCGGCGGTGCTGTTGCTTCGGCGCGCACCGCGTGCTAGCACCGCGACATGAGTACTCCCGCCCGTTCCCAGCGCCGTAATGCCCGGCCCGTGCTGCGCCGTGCGGCCACACGCCTTTCCCCGTCCTGCGGCGGCTGCCCCGGCGCTTCCGATGCGCTGCGCGAGGCTGATGGCTCCGGCTCCTCCGTTTCCATCGACCCCTTTGCCCCCCCGGCCTGCGCGGGGTGCCCTTCGGCCCGTGCCGAATCCGCGCATGACGCCCCCGCCGGACAGCCTGAGGGGGCGGCCACTGCCGCATCTG
>NZ_VRYY01000044.1 GCF_015731765.1 Nitratidesulfovibrio oxamicus | reverse complement strand
CTTCGCCCGCCCCGCGCCACCGCCCCCGGCGTTTTCCTGCCGCCGCGCCTGTCCACGGCACACATCGCGGCTGCATGCCGTTCCCGCATGCTGCAATCCCCCCGTGACGGCCCCCCGGTGGGCAGCTGGCGTTCGTTCCCGCGCACCCGCCGTCATCATCCGCTCGACCGCACCGCCCTGCGGGGCGTGACAAGCGCGAAGCAACACGCTAGGCTAAGAAACCCGGCCCCTCGCGCCGGTTCGGCACCGGTTTTTCCGCCGGGGCCGTGCAACCCGCCGGGCCATCAGCCCGGCCCTTCCACTCGTTCGCCGTGCAGGAGCATCATGACCAAGGTTTCCCCGCTGCCCGCCGCCCGTCTTCGCGCCACGCTCGACCCCGCCCGCATCCGGTGGGAGACCAGCGACGCCATTCCGCGCCCGCCGCGCAACGGCATGCGCCGCACCCCCCAGCCCCGCGTGTTGCAGGCGCTGGAACTGGCATTGCACATTCGCGACGGCGGCTACAACGTCTACCTTTCGGGCGAGGCCAACCTTGGCCGCACCTACATGCTGCGCGAATACCTTGCGCCGCGCGCCCGCAAGATGGATACCCCGCCGGACCTCGTCCACGTCTACAATTTCGAGGATCCGGACAGGCCGCGCCTCATCGCTTTGCCCGCCGGGCAGGGGCGCAAGCTGCGCACCGCCCTCACCCAGGCCCTGTCCAAGGCCCGCAAGGAAGCGCCCAGCCGCTTCGAGCACGACGCCTTCGTGCGCAAGCGCACCCTGCTGCTGGACAAGTTCCAGACCCAGCGCAGCAAGCTGTTCAAGGAAATGGACACCGTGGCCGGGGGGGAAGGCTTCAACCTGGACATGGACGATTCCGGCAGCCTGACCCTGTACCCCATTGTGGAGGGCAAGCGCCTCAGCGAGGACGAGTACGAAAAGCTCGACGCCACGTTGCGCAAGAGCCTGAAACTGAAGGGCGACCGCCTGCTGCAAGCCATGACCGGCCTGATGCGCAAGCTGACCCGCGCCGAACAGGACTTTGTGGAGGACGAGCGCACCCTGGAAAAGGAAGTGGTGCGCGAGGTGCTGGACCAGTTCCTGACGCCGCTGGCCGACAAGTTCGCCAAGACCTGTCCGTGCGACGAACTGAAACGCTACTTCGCGGACATGCGCGAAGACATCCTGGACAACATCGAAGGCTTCGTGCAACGCGACATGCCCACCCACATGCCGCAGCAGCAGCCCGACCTGGGGCCGCCGCCCGAAGACACGTCCTTCCGCTACGACATCAACGTGTTCGTGGACAACAGCGAAACCCACGGCGCGCCCATCGTGGTGGATGACCACCCCACCCCGTCCAACCTGCTGGGATGCATCGAGCGCGAATCGGAAATGGGCGCGCTGGTGACGGACTTCACCCTGGTCAAGGCGGGCTCGCTGCAAAAGGCCAACGGCGGCTTCCTGGTGCTGCACATGGAGGACATCCTGTCCTACCCCAGCGCCTGGGAAGGCTTGCTGCGCGCCCTGCGTTCGGGCCTGGCCCGCATAGAGGACGCGGGCGACGGACAGGAATCCACCAAGACCAAGGGCATAGAACCGGAACCGCTGCGCCTGGACCTGAAGGTGGTGCTGGTGGGCACCGAGGAGATGTACGAGACGCTGCTGGTCAACGACGACCGTTTTCCCAAGCTGTTCAAGATCAAGGCGCACCTGACCGAGGCCACCGAGCGCAACGCCGACGGGGTGAAGGTGTACCTTGCGCGCATCGCCCGGATCATCGACGAAGCCAAGCTGCTGCCCTTCGACCGCGACGCCATGGCGGGCCTGGTGGATTACGGCTCGCGCATCATAGAGGACCAGCGCAAGCTGTCGCTGAAGTTCCCGGTGCTGCGCGAACTGATGATCGAGGCCTCGGCCCTGGCCTCCATGAAGGGCAGCGCGCTGGTGGACCGCACCACCCTGCACGACGCCATGGTGGCGCGCACCTACCGCGCCAACCTTGTCGAGCAGCACTACATGGACGAATACGACCGCGAACTGATCAAGGTGCGCACCAGCGGCAGCGAAGTGGGCCGGGTCAACGGCCTTTCGGTGACCTGGTACGGCGACTTCGAGTTCGGCCTGCCGCACCAGATTTCCTGCACCGTGGGCGTGGGGCACGGGGGCATCATCGACCTTGAGCGGGAAGCCGAGCTTGGCGGGCCCATCCACACCAAGGCCATGATGATCCTGAAAAGCTATCTGGTCAGCCAGTTTGCCCGCACCAAACCGCTGGTGATGACCGGCAGCCTGTGCTTCGAACAGAGCTACGCGGGCATCGAGGGCGATTCCGCCTCCGGCGCGGAACTGGCGGCCCTGCTTTCGGCCATCGCGGACGTGCCCATCCGGCTTTCGCTGGCCTTCACCGGCGCGGTCAGCCAGTCCGGCCAGATCATGGCCGTGGGCGGCGTGACCCGCAAGGTGGAAGGGTTCTTCGAGGTGTGCAGTCGCCACGGGCTGACCGGTGAGCAGGGCGTGATCCTGCCCAGGGACAACATCGCCCACCTGATGCTGAAGCAGGAAGTGGTGGCCGCCGTGAACGAGGGGCGTTTTTCCATCTGGCCGGTGGCGCACATCACCGAGGCCATGGAACTGCTTACCGGCATGCCCGCCGGTCGCATGCGCGCCGATTCCACCTTTACCCCCGGCACCCTGTACGACAAGGTGGACCGTCGCCTGGCAGAACTGGGCAAGCTGGCCAAGGATGCCTTCAAGCAGAAGCGCAAGCGCTAGGCCGCGTGCGGTAACCATCCATGAACGAAGCCCCGGCATCACCAGATGCCGGGGCTTTGCGCTGAGTGGCCGGGGCCACTGAAACAGAAAATATCGGGTGTATGCAAACGACCGGGCGTGTCATGGGCGCACCGCGAATCGTGGCAAACGAACGTACCCGAACAGCATGGGCTGGTAAGGGCGCGCCCCGAACGAACGGCGGCCCGGCGCCACGTCCGGCGCCACGTACGGGCCAGTCGGGCAACCGTTGCTGGCTACTTCTTCTCGCCGCCCTTGCAGGCCCGCACCAACACATCGCCGGGCAGCAGGATGTCCTCGCCGCAGTTAGGGCACTTCACCCGAACACGAGCAGCTTCCGACGAGGGCAGTTTCTTGCGCATCATGAAAATCTTGTGACAGTACGGGCAGCGTACCCTCAAGCCTTCCTGGTCGTCCGGCGGCATCAACTTCTCCCTTGCGTATGCTGGACGCGGCTGGCCCCCCGCTGACCAGCCCCCCACCCACCCCCAAAGCGGTGGCAACATGCCAGCTCCCCCCACTTCCTATCCGGTAACCGCCGTCGATGCAACAATGGCGGCAGGATGCATTCCGGCCTCGTCTCGTGCGGGCACGGTTTCGCGCTTTTACCTTGTCTCCCGTCCGCCTTGGCCATCTCGTCCGTCTGCCTTGACCGCCTCACGAAGTCGGGCGTAGAACCCGCCGAACATTCGACCTCCCACGGAAGCCCCATGCACCCGCTGCTGCGCGACAGAAACCTGCACACCATCTTCGGCATCACCCTTACGGTGATCATGGGCGTTTCCAGCATCATGCCAGCACTGCCGCTGATGGCCCGCGAACTGGGCATTCCGCTGGCCTCGGTGGGGCTGGTGCTGACCGCCTTCACCCTGCCCGGCATCGTGCTGGCCCCCATCGCGGGCGTGCTGGCCGACCGGCTGGGCCGCAAGCGCGTGCTGCTGCCCGCCATGGCCCTTTTCGTTCTGGGGGGCTCGGCCTGCTTCTTCGCGCGTGACCTTTCCACCCTGCTGGCCTGCCGCTTCGTGCAGGGGTTTGGCGCGGCCCCGCTGGGCGTGCTGTACACCACCCTCATCGGCGACCTGTACGAAGACAACGACCGGGTGCGGGCCATGGGCTACAACGCCGGTGTGCTCAGCCTGGGCACGGCCATCTTTCCCGCCGTGGGCGGCCTGCTGGCGGAGCTTGGCTGGAACGTGCCCTTCCTGCTGCCGCTGGCCGTGCTGCCGCTGATGCTGGCCGCCGCGCGCCTGCGTCTGCCCGCCTCGCGCGCCACCCAGACCCTGGGGGAATATTTCCGCTCCACCCTGCGCATTGCGCTGTCGCCTCGCGCACTGGTGCTGTTCGGGCTTTCCCTGCTTACCTTCGTGCAATTGTACGGCCCCATGGTCACCTTCTTTCCGGTGCTGGCGGACGCCCGCTTCCACGCCGCGCCTTCGCGCATCGGCGCCATCTTTGCCGTGTCCTCGCTGGGCACGGCCATGATCGCCTCGCAACTGGGACGCCTGTCGGAACGCTTTCCCGCCCGGCGGCTGATCATGCTCAGCCATGTTCTCTACGCCGCCGCCATGCTGCTTCTGCCGCTGATGCCCGACCTGTGGTGGCTGCTGGGGCCGGTGCTGTGCTTCGGCATGGCCCAGGGGCTGAACTTGCCCAACCTGTCCACCATGATGACCTCGCTGGCCCCCACCCAGCAGCGGGCCGCCATCATGGCCGTCAACGGCACCCTGCTGCGTCTGGGCCAGACCCTGGCCCCGCTGCTGTTCGGCCTGCTCTACGCCGGGGGTGACCTGCCCGCCGTGTTCGCGGGCGGGGCCGCCGTCAGTTGCCTGATGCTCGCGCTGGCGGCGTGGCGGCTGCACTAGCCCGCAACCGGCCAGCCAGAGTCGCGGCATGCACAAGGGCCTTGCGGACAGTATCCGCAAGGCCCTTGTGCATGCCGCCGACAGCTGCTTTCCGCGGATGCGCCGTGCCGCGCAGCAGGTCGGTCCATCCCGCGCATGCAGGCGCACATGAGAGGAATGTGCAAAAGAAAGGTGGAATCATGCCTTCCGCAGCCTGCCAGCCTGCGGTAAGAAACATGGGTGTAAGACCATTGCCCCGGCAGGGCCGGGGCCTGCCGGACAGGAAACACTCGAGCGGCAAGCATGACCCGCTGGCAGCGGATGACCGTTGCGGCATGCCTTGCCAATCACGGAGGCACATGACGATGAGCGAAACGACAAAATCCGGGAAAGTGCACGCGTCCCCGGCTTCCGCAAGTAATGAGCGTCCCGCGCGCGGGAGCAAAGCCGCCAAGGCAGGCACGAAGCAAACCGCGCAAAAGGGTACCGGTCCAAAGGGCACGAAGCAGGCGGGCGCAGGCGCGGAGCCGTCCAGGGTCTATTTCACCGACATGCGGTGCAAGATCGGCACCAGCCTGCTCGACAAACTGGACAAGCTCATGCTGGCGGCGGGCATGGAGCGCATCAATTTCCAGAACGCCTTCGTGGCCATCAAGATCCATTTCGGCGAGCCGGGCAACCTCGCCTTCCTGCGCCCCAATTTCGCCAAGACCGTCGCGGACCGGGTGAAGAAGCTGGGCGGCATGCCCTTTCTGACCGATGCCAACACGCTCTACGTGGGCCGCCGCAACAACGCCCTGCTGCACATGGACGCCGCCTACGAAAACGGGTTCACGCCGTTCTCCACCGGCTGCCACGTGGTCATCGCGGATGGCCTGAAAGGCGCGGACGAGGTGGAGGTGCCCATCGAAGGCGGCGTGCACCTGAAAACCGCCAAGATCGGTCGGGCCATCATGGACGCCGACGTCTTCATCTCGCTGAACCACTTCAAGGGGCACGAGCTGACAGGCTTCGGCGGGGCCATCAAGAACATCGGCATGGGCAGCGGCAGCCGGGCTGGCAAGATGATCATGCACAACAACGGCAAGCCGCGCGTTGCCCACGACAAGTGCGTGGGCTGCCGCACCTGCGCCAGGTACTGCAATCAGGACGCCATCACCTTCAACGAAGAAAAGAAGGCGTCCATCAACCACGAGCTGTGCGTGGGCTGCGGGCGGTGCATCGCCACCTGCAACTTCGACGCAATCGACACGCCGTGGTCAGGCAGCAGCGACGACGTGAACATCCGGATGGTGGAATACGCCAAGGCCGTGCTGGACGGGCGTCCCAACTTCCACATCAGCGTGGTCAACCACGTTTCGCCCAACTGTGACTGCCACGGCGAAAACGACGCCGCCATCATCCCGGACATCGGCATCTTTGCCAGTTTCGACCCGGTGGCGCTGGACAAGGCCTGCATTGACGCCGTCAATGCCGCGCCGGTCATTCCCGGCTCGGTGCTGGGCGACAGGTTCGGCAAGCAGTCGGAAGGCAAGGATGAACCGGCCTGCGGCTGTGCCAGCCACGCAGGGCGCGCAGGTCACGCTGCACACGCAGGACACCCCGGACGGCACGACCATTTCCGCGTTGTCCACCCCGGCACCAACTGGCGGAGCCAGATCGAACATGCCGAGGCCCTGGGGCTTGGCAGCGGGAATTACGAACTGGTGACCATCAAGTAGCCATGCGCACCGGGCAGCATGCTGCCTGCACGAAAAATGAAGGGGAGAGACCCGCAGGTCTCTCCCCTTTTGCGTCACATTGGCGCCGGTGTGGCCCGGAGCCGGTTTGCGACCGGGACGACTGTCCGTGTCAGACCGTCCGACAGGACTATCCGGCTGCCAGTTCGATGATGGCCTTGCAGAACGCGGGCAGGTCGTCGGGCTTGCGGCTGCTGACCTGATTGCGGTCCACCACCACCTCGGCGTCTTCCCAGATGGCCCCGGCGTTGATCAGGTCGTCCTTGATGCCGGGGGTGGAGGTGCAGCGGAAGCCGCGCATGATGCCCGCCGAAATGGGAATCCACCCGGCATGGCAGATGTGGGCCACCACCTTGCCCGCCTCGTGCATGCGGCGGGTCAGTTCCAGCACCTTGGGGTCGCGGCGCAGCTTGTCCGGGGCAAAGCCGCCGCTGATCACCAGCAGGTCGAAGCTGGTGTCCTCCATGTCGGCGATGGCCGCGTCGGCCTTGCAGGGGTAGCCGTTCTTGCCCGCGTAGGTGCGGCCCTTCTCCGGCCCGGCCACCACCACCTCGGCGCCCTCTTCGATCAGGCGCAGCTTGGGGTACCACAGCTCCAGGTCTTCATACACGTCGTCCACGAACATGAGGACGCGCTTTCCCTTCAGGCGTTGCATGGGTTCCTCCCGCCCCGCTCCGCGGGGCAATCGACGTGCCGTAACTGAAAGGGGCGGCTTTCGCCGCCCCGTGAACCTCGCGCTACGCCTCTTAAGGGGCTGTCTCCAAATTAGGGTTTTTGTTCGTTGGCAAGGAAAACGAGCTTGGCATGAGGGAGTATACTCTTATCGTATTCGACCGACATGCCAAGCGAAGTTTGACGAAGCCAACGGGCAAAAGGACAATTTGGTGACAGTCTTTAAATGATGCGCTTGCGAATATGGGTGACGAACACCTCCGCGATGACCACCACCGCGAAGATGCATACCAGTATAAGCGCCACGCGGTCCCAATGGAACAGGTTGAGCGCCTCGTCGAGGGCCATGCCGATGCCGCCCGCGCCCACCAGACCGATGACCGAGGATTCGCGCACGTTGATGTCCCAGCGGAACAGGGCGATGCCCCAGAACGCCGGGGAAACCTGCGGCCAGTAGCCCTTCAGGAACACGCTGATCCACGGCGCACCGGCGGCGCGCAGAGCCTCGATGGGGCCGGGGGCGGATTCTTCCAGCGCCTCGCCGAACAGCTTGCCCACAAAGCCGATGGAGCGCACCGCGATGGTCACCGTACCCGCCAGCGTGCCGGGGCCGAACACCGCCACGAACAGCAGCGCCCAGACCAGCGTGTTGACCGAACGCGACGAGACCAGGATGAACGTGGCCAGCCAGTTCAGCGCGGGCACGCGGCACACGTTGCTGGCCGCCATGATGCCCACGGGTATGGCGATGCCCAGGGTCATGATGGTGCCCACGGTGGCGATGTGCAGCGTTTCGATGAGCACGGCGTGCACGCCGCGCTCGTAGTAGGCATAGTCCACCGGCCACATGCGCTTGAACAGGTCGGCCACCTGTTCCGGGGCGTCCATGAGGAATTCGGGTATGATCTCCACCGTGCGGAACGACCACGCCAGCAGGATGCCCGCCACCAGAAACACCACGAAGCGCGCCATGCGCTCCGCCGGGGTGAAGCGTTGCCAGATGCGCTCGGCGCTCATTGGAACACCCCCTTCACCCGCACCGCCACATACTCGGAAACCATGATCAGGGCGATGATGGCCAGCAGGATGGCGCACACGAAGCTGTAGTCGAAACGCTGGAAGGCCGCGGCCAGAGTACCGCCGATGCCGCCCGCGCCCACGATGCCGATCATGGTGGAGTTACGCAGGTTGGAGTCCACCTGATAGGTGGAAAAGCCGATGAACCGGTTCAGCACCTGCGGCAGCACGGCGAAGCTCAGCACCGAAAGAAACGGCGCGCCTGCGGCCCGCGCGGCCTCCACCGGCTTCAGCGAGATTTCCTCGATGGCCTCGGCAAACAGCTTGGCCACAAAGCCGATGGACGCGAAGATCAGCGTCAGGATGCCCGCCAGCGGGCCGAAGCCCACGGCCTTCACGAACAGGATGGCGAAGATCACCGGGTGGAACGAGCGGCACACGGCGATGAAGGCGCGCGCGGGCCAGGTCAGCCAGTCGGGCATCAGGTTGCGCGAGGCGCACAGGCCCACCGGCAGCGAAATCAGCACCCCGAACAGCGATGAAATAAGCGCGATCTGCAATGACTCCAGCAGGTTGTCGATCAGCAGCTTCCAGCGCTTGAACTCCGGCGGAAACATGGCCCCCAGAAAGCGGGCGCCGTTGTCCAGCCCCGCCAGCAGGCGGTCCCAGGAAATGTCCAGGATGGACAGGGCATACAGGCAGTAGAGCACGGCCAGCAGGTAGCCGAAGCGTGCCCACCAGTTGACCGCAAAGGGTGCGGGACGGGCGACGGTAGCAGTGCTCATGCCAGCCAGTCCTCGCCGCCGTAGATGAGCTTGAGGTGCTCGTCGGTCAGGTCGCCGGGCACGCCGTCAAACACCACATCGCCCTTGGACATGCCCACCACCCTGTCGGCAAAGCGGCGGCCCAGCGTCACGTCGTGGATGTTCACCAGCACGGGGATGTCGTTGACGGAGGCCACTTCGCGCAAGAGCTCCATGATCTCGACGGAGGTCTTGGGGTCCAGCGAAGAGGTGGGCTCGTCCGCCAGCAGGATGTGCGGCTGCTGCATCACCGCGCGGGCAATGCCCACGCGCTGGCGCTGGCCGCCGGAAAGCTCGTCGGCGCGGGCGCGGGCGAATTCTGTCAGCCCCACCATGTCCAGCAGGTCGTAGGCGCGCTCGATGTCCTGCTGCGGAAACTTGCGCAACCAGGCGCGCCAGGGCGAAATGTAGCCCAGGCGACCGCAGAGCACGTTTTCCATTACCGACAGGCGCTCCACCAGGTTGTATTCCTGGAACACCATGCCGATGCGGCGGCGCGCCGCGCGCAGGTCGGCCCCGCGCAGGGTGCAGATGTCCTGGCCGCTGACCAGGATACGCCCGGAGGTGGGCTCTATGAGCCGGTTGATGCAGCGCAGCAGCGTGCTCTTGCCGGTGCCGGACGGGCCGATGATGGCGGTGGTGCACTGCCCGGCCACGGTCAGGTTGATGTTCTTGAGCACGGGTTTGCCGCGCGTGTATTCCTTGCGCAGGTTCTCGACGACGAGCGACTTGTCGCCCGCGCTGCACGCGGGACGACGGGAGTTGGAAGCGGACTCTGTTGCCTTGTGCACTTGCTGATTCCCGGAGCTGCTGGTGAAGAACGCGCCACAACGCCCGATGGCATCCGGCCTGCGGGCGTGGTGCGTCCTGCGGACGGCGTGCCGGGTCCGTGCCCTGCGCCGGAGCCCGAAGGGTCTGCCTGCGCGGTGGGCCGGTACGTTGGCCCGGGGAAACGGAGATGACACGCGGTTTCAAATGCCAGGCACGGGGCGCCCCGCGCCGCGTGCAAAAACGGCGGGCACCGGACATGCCGGTACCCGCCCCATGTATGCTACTGCTTCTTGGCTTCGGCTTCCTGCTTCTTCTTGGCGGCCTCGGCGGCTTCCTTCTCGGCGATCTTCTGCAGACCGGTCTGGTTGAAGGTTTCGCCGTTGGCTTCCGCGATTTCGCGGATGACCGCCCAGTCCTTCTGGTAGGTCACGGGGAAGAACCGGTCGGCACCGCCGAAGGTCTTCTGCATTTCGGGGGTGAAGCGGTATTCGTGGAAGGCATCGACGATCTTCTTCACCAGGTCGGGGTTCAGGTCATGGGCATACCCGAACGAAGAGGTGGGGAACACGTCGCTCTGCCAGATGATGCGGTAGTCGGCTTCATTGATGCGCCCGGCCTGGGCCATGCGCTTGAACACGTCGCCGGCAACGGGGGCGGCGTCGTAGTCGCCGTAGCCCACGCCCAGGATGGACTGGTCGTGCTTGCCGGAATAGACCACGGTGTAGTCCTTTTCGGGGGTCAGGCCCAGCTTGGGGAAGATGGCGCGCGGGGCCAGGTTGCCCGAGTTGGACGAGGCGGAGGTGTGCGCAACCTTCTTGCCCTTCAGGTCGGTCAGGGTCTGCACGGGGCTGTCCTTGCGCACGATCATCAGCAGGCGGTAGCCCTGGAAGCCTTCGGCGTCGCCCTTGACGGCGATGGGCACGTAGCCCGCCAGGTTGACCGCGTAGCAGGTGGGCCCGGTGGAGAACCCGGCGATGTGCAGACGACCGGAACGCATGGCTTCCACTTCGGCGGCGTTGGACTGCACGGTGTAGTAGACCACCTTCTTGCCGGTGCGCTTTTCCAGGAAGGCCTGGAAGTCGGCAAAGGCGTCCTTGTAGACGGCGGGGTCTTCAACGGGGGTGTAGGTGAACACCAGCGTGCTCGGGTCCTTCCACTTCCCCTTGTCCTTGGGGGTGTCGGCCACCAGATCCTTGTTGTCGTCGCAGAACATGCCGTCCAGCGCGCCACGGTTCGCGCAATCGTCGGCGGCCTTGGCGATGCAGGGGGACAGGACGCTCAGGGCAGCGGCCAGAATAACCGGAACGAGCAGCAACTGCATCCACTTCTTGGTCATTGCCTTCTCCTCGATATGGCGTTGACGTTGGAATGATTGGCCCTTGCGGCGTCTCATTCTCGTCACCGAAACGCCGCAAAATCGTCACATTATAATCTGCCGGGGCAAATTCTCAAAGCATTTTCTGCCCAACGGACATCCGCCAGTCATGACCAGCCATGGCCAGACATGACCGGACATGACCGGACATGACCGGACATGTTCGGCCATGGGGGGGAGCGGGTGAGACCGGGCCGCATGACAGCATCCTGACAGCCGCCCGCCCCCGAAGCAAACGACGTTACTGTTACGCCGCGCATCAGGGTACGATTGCCTGTCTTTTCTTGACAACGGTCAGTATTCGCCCAGGTCATCCACTACAAGTGCGGGCTGGCGTGAAAGCGACGCCAGATCCTCGCGCCGTGTTTCGCCGCTGAGCACGAGTATGAAGTCCATTCCGGCGTTTTCCGCCAGCAGTTTGTCTGTGTAGATGCGGTCGCCCACCATGGCCATTTCGTGGGGCTGGTACCGCTGCAGCAATGAGCGCAGCAGGATGGTGTTGGGCTTGCCGAACACGACATCGGGCGTGCGACCGGTGGCCGCTTCGTACAGGGCCATGAAGCTGCCCGCGTCGGGCAGCGGCCCCTGCGGCGAAGGGCAGACCTTGTCGGCATGGGTCGCCAGAAAGGCCACCCCCGGCCGTTGCAGCAGCAGGCACGATTCCGTGAGCTTGCGGTAGGTGAGCTCGGTATCGTAGCCCAGCAGCACGGCCTGGCAGTCTTCCCCGGCGGTAAATACGATGTCGGGCATGCGCTCGCGCAGGAACGCGGTGAAGTTGGCGTTGCCCACCGGATAGACTCGGGTGATGGACTGCTCGCGCAGGTGGTCCACCAACGGCAGCAGCGGCGAAAGCATGCGGTCGAGGCCGATGTGGATGCCCATGCCTGCCAGCTTGGCCGTGTAATCGGCAAGATTCTTGGAAGTATTGTTGGTCAGGAACTGGATGTCGCGCACCCCGAGGTTGCGGCGGATGAAGTCCACCGTGCCGGGAATGGGCTGATCGCCCAGGTACACCGTGCCGTCCAGGTCGAAGATGATGCAGCGCTTCTGGTCGAGATTCATGCAATTTCCCATATGGTATGTAGACGCGATGCGTTGAGGGAACGTGGTGGGCGCAACAGGTTGCCGGGTTGCCCTTCTCCGGTTGGGTCAAGACCACGCGCACACGGTGTGCGAACGGTGCGTTATTGGCCGCAACTGGTCGCAACTGGCCGCAATTGGCCGCAACTGCCGGAAATGGCCAGAGCTCCGGGAAGGTGCGGGGCTTTCAGACGACAACGCCGGAAGGCGTCGCACGTTCCCGGCAGCATGTCGCACGGCAGGCCTGCCTCGTCAACGCCGGGGGGCAGGTTCCGCACGCTCCCGCCCCCGCCCGACCGGGCCATCCATCAAGAAAACATCACATTTACGTTTTATTGCATACTGTTACAACAATGTTGCAGTGACACGGCAACTCCATTATAGCTAACGCGCCGCTGGGACGGGCATGCCGCAAGGCCGTTGCCGACTGCACGCACCGTGCCCTTGCGACACAGTTTCGCCATGCCCCGGCCTTGCGCGCCCATTCCATATATTTGTCCCGTCAGGAGCCACCCCACTTGCAGGAAAGGCAGACTCCGTCCCAAACCCCGCCCCCCGCTTCGGCCCGGAACACGGACCAGATCGCGGACCACCACCAGGCAGCATCCGCCGTCGAAGGCCAGGCCCAGCCCTCGCGCATCAGCTATCTCGACGGCATCCGCTTCCGCCGGGTGGTGCGCGCCGCCGCGCGGCGTCTCATCGAAAAGCACGGCCATCTCAACGCCATCAACGTGTTTCCCGTGCCGGACGGCGACACGGGCAGCAACATGGCGGGCACCATGAAATCCATCGTGGCTTCCACCTCGGCCACGCCGGAAAGTTCCATCGGGCGCATGAGTTCCATCGTGGCCGAATCGGCGCTGATGGGCGCGCGGGGCAATTCGGGGGTCATCCTGGCCCAGTTTCTGGCCGGTTTTTCCGAAGGGGTGAAGGATCTTTCGCGCGTCAGCCCCCGCGACTTCGCCGAAGCCGCGTCGCTGGCCGCGCGCCGCGCCGTGGAGGCCATCGCCCACCCCAAGGAAGGCACCATCCTCACGGTCATCCGCGACTGGGCCGAACACCTGCGCGAAAACTGCCATTCCTACAAGGACTTTCACCACCTGCTGCACGATTCGCTGGACCGTGCCCGCCAGTCGGTGCAGGAAACCCGGGAAAAGCTGGCCGCGCTCAAGGCCGCAGACGTCGTCGATGCGGGGGGCCTTGGCTTTGTGTACCTGCTGGAAGGCATTGCCGAATTTACCGAGCGCGGCACCCTCAACCGGCGCGGCAAGACAGACGGCCCGGCGGAAACCACCGGCGCAGTCGGTGCACAGGACGGTGCACAGGCCGACAGCGCCACCCTGGGCGAGGCACAGGAACGGGTGGCCGTGGAGGAACTGACCTACGGCTACTGCACCGAATGCCTGATCCGCAGCGAGGCGGCCAGCCCGGTCGACCGCGAAGAGCTGCGCTGCCGACTGGAGCAACTGGGCGATTCCATCGTGGTGGCTGGCGCCGGGGCCGTAACACGCGTCCACGTGCACACCGACACGCCGGACACGGTGTTCGCCATTGCCGCCGAATACGGCGCGGTGTCGCACCACAAGGCAGAGGACATGCTGCGCCAGCACCGCGACCTGCTGGCCGCCGTGGCGGGGGGGCACCCCCAGGCAGCGCCCGCGCCCACCGGCACCGCAGTGGTCACCGACTCCACCTGCGACCTGCCGCGCGAACTGCTGGACCAGTACGGCATCCGCACCGTGCCCTTGCGCCTGTTCCTGGACGACGAGGAGTACGTGGACAAGGTCAGCATCTCGGTGGACGAGTTCAACCGCCGCCTGCCCTCGTCCCGCTCCGCGCGCACCTCGCAGCCAGCGCCCGCAGACTTCCGCACCGTGTACGAAGAGGTGCTGCGCACCCATGCACAGGTGGCTTCGCTGCACGTGACGGCCATGTACAGCGGCACCCACCAGTCCGCCGCCACCGTGGCGCGCATGGTGTCACCCCACATCGCCGCCGTGGACTGCCGCACCTTGACCGTGGGCCTTGGCCTGGTGGTGCTGGAGGCGGCCCGCCGCGCGCAGGCTGGCATGGACGCCGCGGAGGTGGCCCGACTGGCCGCGCGCGACGCCGACAACCTGCACGTGTATGTTTCCATGGAAACCTTGGACTTCGCCGTGCGCGGCGGCCGCATGAGCCGGGGCACCGGCATGGTGGCCAAGCTGCTGCACATCAAGCCGGTGCTGTGCTTCGACCCGCGCAAGGGCGGCAAGGTGGACGTGGCGGCCAAGGGCATCGGCCCGCGCCGCGCCGGGGAAAAGCTTTTTGCCCTGCTGGAGCGGGCGGCGGCCAACCTGGACAATCCCCGCTTTGCCGTGGCTCACGTGGGCGCCCCGGACACCGCCGCACGCTACGCGAAGGAACTGGAAGCCCGTTTCGGCGTGGCCCCGCTGTACGTGGTGCCCGCATCGCCGGTGCTGGGCTGCCACAGCGGTCCCGGCGCCTGCGCGGTAGCCCTGCTGGGTGACCAAAAAGTCGGATAATCATGAAAACCGGAATGTTGCGAACGCTTCAGGCATGAGATCGGCCAATCAGCCGCACCGCACCCTTGGCGCACCCGCCGCGCCGCCGGATTATCATCCCCGGGCGCGGCTTTTCGTGGTCGTGCCCTTGCCAGACGCCCGCCTTGCGGCTATCTGTCAGGATATGGAAGGCAGCGGAAGGGCACGCCCGTCCGCCCGCATCCGGCATCACAGGCAGCCACGGACCGGCAGCCCCGAACAGGCGACATGACGCCGTCCCAATCCGCATTCCGGACGATTGCGGGGGACGCAGCCATGCCGTGATGGCCTTCGTGCCAAAGGGGGTGCGCCATGGCGTACATCTATTCGGACATCTCCACCTTTTCCGGGCGCAAGATGCTGGAAATGGTGCTGGGCCAGCAGGTACGTTCCGGCATGCGCCTTCAGGTGACGGACGAAATCATCGCCCTGTACATGCGTTCGTTGCAGGTTGCGGAACAGTATCCCACCAAGATCATGACCGCATCGCAACGCGGCGTTGCCCCGGAAGTGATCCGGGGGCTGATCGCAAGCTGGTCCATCTGACGCATCCATCGGCGGCTCCTTCGGGGGCCGCCTTCACGTTATGCCCCGCCCGGCTGGCCGCCCCGCCTGCACCGGCCTTCCGCATACCCTCCGGGGCAGGCCCTGCTCCTCCCGGTCGGCCAACGCGCCCGTTCACTCGGCGCATTCGGCGCATTCCGGCGTACCGTCTGCAACCACGCCCGCTCCGATCCGACTCCCCGTGCCACCCCCCTGCGTGCAACGCCCCCCCGCACCGCACATTTTCCACACGCCGCGCGCCCGCCTGCAAAACAGGCGGCATGCCGCGCCACCACTGCATCCTGCCAGCCGGCGGACCGATCGCGCCATACCCCCGGCATGCTTCCACTGTTTGCACAACCGTGCAGCATGGTGAATTTTTCTTGCCGTGACCCGTGGTTGCGTTTATTGATGGCCCAAACGCGCGCAGGGGCGGCACTCTCACCGCTCGCATCATCCCGGCCCACGCGGCCCGGCCACCACGGAACGGACGCCCTGCTCCGTTGCACCCAAAGCCACCACTGGTGTGCCCATGTCAAAGAAGCAAAAAGGTCAGACCCGCGTCTGCGTCTACCCCGACTGGTGCAAGGGCTGCGGCCTGTGCGTGGCGTTCTGCCCCGCCAAGGTGCTTGTGCTGAACGCCTTCGGCAAGGCCGAGGTGGCCCACGAGGACGAATGCATCAATTGCGGGTTCTGCGAACTGCACTGTCCGGACTTCGCCATCGCCATCAAGCCGCGCACCCGCAACGGTGCCGCCCAGCCGGACCCGCGCAGCGGATGGAGCGACCCCGAGAACGAACACGGTCGCGCCTCGCCCCCGGTGCGCACGGCCGAACCGAACCCCAACCCCGAAGAGTGACGCCATGTCGGTGCAACGCAAGAAACGCAAGAGACGCGAACTGTTCGCGCTCGGCAACGAGGCGGTGGCCGAAGGCGCACTGCTGGCCGGGTGCTCGTTCTACGCAGGCTACCCCATCACCCCGTCCACCGAGATCATGGAGGTCATGGCCAACCGCCTGCCCCTGATCGAGGACGGCGTGTTCATTCAGATGGAAGACGAAATCGCCAGCATGGGCGCCACCATCGGCGCGTCGCTGGCGGGCCGCAAGGCCATGACGGCCACCTCCGGCCCGGGCTTTGCCCTGATGCAGGAGCACATCGGCTACGCCTGCATGGTCGAGGCGCCGCTGGTGGTGGTCAACGTCATGCGCGGCGGCCCCAGCACCGGCCTGCCCACAAGCCCCGCCCAGGCCGACGTGCAGATGGCCCGCTGGGGCACCCACGGCGACCACCCCATCATCGTGCTGTCCGCCTCCAATGTGCAGGAATGCCTGGAGATGACCGTGACGGCCTTCAACTTTGCCGAAAAGTACCGCACCCCGGTCATCCTGCTGCTGGACGAAGTGACGGCCCACACCCGCGAAAAGATCACCGTGCCCGACCCGGACGAGGTGGAAATCCTTTCCCGCGTGGAGCCCACGGTGCCGCCGGAATGGTTCAAGCCTTACGCCGACACGGCGCGCGGCGTGCCCGCCATGGCGCCCATCGGCTCCGGCTACCGCACCCACGTCACCGGGTTGACCCACGACGTCATGGGCTACCCCACCCAGCGCCCCGATGAAGTGAAGGACGCCATGCTGCGCCTGTTCCGCAAGATCGACCAGTACTACGGCGACATCCAGATGGCCGACGAGTACATGCTGGACGACGCGGAAGTGGCCGTGGTGGCCTACGGCAGCGTGGCGCGTTCCGCCCACCTGGCCGTGGAACAGGCCCGCGAACGCGGGGCCAAGGCCGGACTGCTCACCCTGAAGACGCTGTTCCCCTTCCCCCGTCCGGCGGTGGAAAGGCTGACCCACCGCTGCCACACCGTGGTGGTGCCCGAAATGAACATGGGGCAGATGTCGCGCGAGGTGAAGCGCGTCAACAATGGCCGCACCAAGGTGCGCACCATCAACCGGGTGGACGGGCAGATCATCACTCCCTCCGAAATCCTGAAAGCCATATTGTAGGTGGGCCATGGCGGACGTTACCCAACTCATCCACGACTACCTGCGCCATAACAAGAAGTTCCCCCACGTGTTCTGCGCGGGCTGCGGCCACGGCATCGTGCTGGGGTCGCTGATCCGCAGCGTGCACGCACTGGGCCTGCCCAAGGACGACGTGGTGCTGGTGGCGGGCATCGGCTGTTCCGGTCGCATGGCCGTGTACGTGGACTTCAACACCGTGCACACCACCCATGGCCGGGCGCTTACCTTCGCCACCGGCATCAAGATGGCCAACCCCAAGCTGAAGGTCATCTGCGTCATGGGCGACGGCGACGCCCTGTCCATCGGCGGCAACCACCTCATCCATGCCGCACGGCGCAACATCGGCGTTACCGCGCTGATCCTGAACAACCACATCTACGGCATGACCGGCGGGCAGTGTTCGTCCGCCACGCCGCAGGGCGACATTTCCATGACCACGCCCTTCGGATCGCTGGAAAAGGCCTTCGACATCGCGGACATGTGCAAGGCCGCAGGTGCCAGCTACGTGGCGCGGGGCACCTCGTTCCACGCCATCCAGTTGGACCGGCTGATCAGCACGGCCATCATGCACCCCGGCTTTTCGGTGGTGGAAGTGTTCAGCCCCTGCCCCACCCAGTACGGGCGCAAGAACAAGTTCCGCAACGCCGTGGACATGTACAAGTGGCTGAAGTCCAACACCGTGAAGGTGGAAACCCTGAAGGACCCGGACCAGAAACCCGCCGACGGGCGCATCCCCATCGGGGTGTTCCGCGACGTGGAAGAACCGGGCCTTGAGGAACGCTACTTCGAGCTGCAACGCAAACTCATGGGGCAGAACCGATGAAGGCGCCGCAACCCATAGACCGTTTCGAAATCCGCCTTTCGGGCCTGGGCGGGCAGGGACTGATCACCCTGGGCCGCCTGCTGGGCTCTGCGCTGGCGCTGGGCCACGGTTATTACGTCACCCAGACCCAGAGCTACGGCCCCGAAGCGCGCGGCGGCTCCAGCCGCGCCGACGTGGTTGTCAGCTCGCGCCCCATCAGCTACCCCAAGACAGAAAACCTGGACCTGCTGGTGGCCCTGAGCCCAGAGGCGTGCAACAGCTACTACCGGCTGCTGAAAAAGACCGGCATCCTGCTGGTGGACACCACGCTGGTCAAGCACGCGCCCACCAACGTGTACCTCGGCCTGCCGTTCACCCAGATGGCCAAGGAGCAGATAGGCAACCCCATGACCATCAACACCATGGTCATGGGCGCGGTGACGCACCTTCTGCCCTTTGCCGATCCCAGGGTGATGCGCAAGAGCCTGGAGGCAAACCTGCCCGCCAAGATCCGCGAGGTGAACGCCAAGGCCTTCGCCCTGGGGCTGAAGCAGGCCCAGCGCCACTTCGGGGATGCGGGCGGCATCTGGGCGGCGGCGGAGGAGAGTGGGTCGCATGCCGAGGACGACATCATAGTGTAGGCGCGCGGCGGGCTTTCGCCCTCCGGCTTCGTCAGGCTTCGTTCGCCGCTCCGGTCACGTACCAAAGAGCACTCTGCGGTCGCCATCCGTAATACTCGTGCTTCGCACTCGCATAACGGCTGGCGCACGCTCCCATCGCGGCGAACTTGCCTTCCTTGCCGGAGAACGAAATTCACGCCACGCGCAAGAAAGAGAGTCAAGGGCGGGACGCAAACACCTCGCCAAAACAACGCATTTCCGCCCCTCGCCGGGCGCAGACGGACCAGACCATGAGCACGACCATTGAAGAATTGACGGTGAATTACGAGGAAGACGGCCAGCTTGTGGTCAAGGAACTGGACAAGTCCGTGCTCTCCAAGGGTGCATGGACCACCATCCTGTTCCGCTACCAGCAGTGGGATCCCAAGACCGAAGACTACGGCGCGGACAAGTACGTGGTGAAGCGCTACAAGAAGACGAACGGCGAATACCGCGCCCAGTCCAAGTTCAACATCTCCAGCGCCGACCAGGCCCGCAAGATCATCGAGGCCTTGCAGGGCTGGCTGGACGAAGACCCCACGGCGTAAGCCGTTCGGGTCGGCCAGCCGGAACGGCCCGGCACCCCCGGCAAGCCGGTCAGCCAGACAAGACAGACAGGACAAGCCGGGCAACACCGGACTGTACCCGGCATGCATCATCGAAATGCAACGGGCGGGATTGCGCTGCATGCGCGGTCCCGCCCGTTTTCGTCATTCTGGCGTCCGGCGCGGCGATGCCGCGCCGCTTGGCACTGGCAGCACGCGGTTCAGTCCGCGGGCACGCACTCCACGAAGTGCCCGACGTCGCGAAAGCCCAGCCGGGCATAGACGCGGTACCCGTCGCCCGAGGCCTGCAACACCGCGTGGCGGCAGCCCGCCTGCCGGGCATGCAGCAAGGCGGCCCGGGTGACGGCGGTGCCCAGTCCCTTGCGCCGGAAGGCCTCCAGCGTGCACACGTTGTACACCCCCGCCACGTCGAGGTGCGCGGTGCCCCCTGCCGCAGGGAATCCCGACGCGGTGCGGTACACTTCCGCTGCCGCTGCCAGTTGGCCATCCAGGTACGCCGCCAGCAACGTTGCCGGACATCCGGGGCTGCACAGGGCCGGGGCGGCGCGGCGGTAGAAGCGCAACACCTCGCCGTCGGGCGGATTCCAGTTGGCGGCCAACACCTCGGCAAAATCGGCAACGCCCGCAGCATCACGGACAACACGGATATCCAGACCCGGCGTTGGTGCTGGCCCTTCCATATCCGCATCCGCCAGCGGCAGGTACATGCCCGTCTCCACTTCGCCCACGGCAAAGCCGTGCGCGGCCAGCGCGGCGGGCATGTCTTCCCCTCCCCCTGCCCCGTCGCCCGCGCCGGAAAGCGGGCCCAGCCACCATGTGTATGGCGCTCCACGCCCACCGAAGAACGACCGCACCGCCGCCACGGTATCCGCCAGCGGCACACCGCCCTCATACCCGAAGGCCTTGTTGAAGGTGTCCGAGGCCACCCCGGCGTACACGGCACGCACGTCCGCCCGGTCAAGCCGTGCCGGCTGCTCAGGCTGGATGGCCCGCTCCGGCTGCATCGGCATGTCCTGCCCGTTACCCGGCACCGCCCGGCCCGTGCGCCCGACCGTGTCTCCGCCGTCCAGCAGTTCCACCTGCGCGGCCAGCCGGGTTGCCAGGTTGTCCTCGATGCAGCGTTGCATTTCGCGGATATTCATTGCTGTTCCCATGGTTCGCCTTCCTTGCCATGCAGCGCCCAATCCGAACCGAGTCCTCGGCGGGCGGCGTCCCCGTGCTCCGGCACCCAAAGCAAACGACCGGCCCCCGTTGCCGGAAGCCGGTCGCAGAACATGCGTGCGTCAGCCGGGGGGGCGCCTACTTCATGCCGCGCGCCTTGGCCACGGCAAACTTCTTGGCGTCTATGCCGTACTTCTTCACCTTGTAGTTGACGATGCGGTAGCTCACGCGCAGGTCGCGGGCTGCCTGCAGCATGTTGCCGCGCGCCTTCTTCAGCGCGTCCACCAGCAGTTCCTGCTCGAACTTGGCCACCGCCTCGCAGAACGAGAGGTTGGTGTCCGTGGCGGTGGATTCCGCCGTCTGCAACGAAGGCGGCAGATGGTAGGTGCGGATGACCTGTTCGTCGCACACCAGCACCGCGCGTTCGATGCAGTTCTTCAGTTCACGGATGTTGCCGGGCCAGTGGTACTGCGTCAGCAGGTCGATGGCCGGGGTGGAAATGCGCTTGATGCTGCGCGAATACTCGTCGGAATAGATGCGCAGGAAGTGTTCCGCCAGCGGCAGGATGTCCTCGCGCCGCTCGCGCAGCGGCGGAATGAAGATGGGGAACACGTTGATGCGGTAGTACAGGTCCTCGCGGAACAGCCCCCGCTCGACAAGTTCCTCCAGCGGCTGGTGGGTGGCGCAGATCAGGCGCACGTCCACGGTGATGGTCTGTTCGCTGCCCAGGCGCTGGATTTCCTGTTCCTGTATGGCGCGCAGCACCTTGGCCTGGGCGTTGGGCGACAGTTCGCCCACTTCGTCCAGGAACAGGGTGCCCTTGTTGGCCAGTTCGAACAGGCCCTTCTTGGTGTGCACCGCCCCGGTGAAGGCGCCCTTCTGGTAGCCGAACAGCTCGCTTTCCACCAGTTCGGAGGGCAGCGCCGCGCAGTTCAGCTTGATCAGGGGCATCTCGCGCCGGGGGCTGGCCTGGTGGATGGCTTCCGCCAGCAGTTCCTTGCCGGTGCCCGATTCGCCCCGCAGCAGCGCCGTGGCGCGGCTGGGGCCAACCTGGGCCGCCTGGTTCAGCACCAGTCGCATGGCCTTGGACGCGGCAACCACGTTGGACGGGGTGAACCCGATGTCGTTGCTGTCGCCCACGATGAGGCCCTGGGTCATCAGGTGCTTCTGGCGGGCCATTTCCTCCTGCAGGTACGAGGCGTGGTTGGCGATCATGCCCGCCACCACCTCCAGGAACCGGCAGTGCGATTCCAGCTGCGGCATGGACACCGAGGGGGTGTCCACGCTCAGCGTGCCGATGACTTCGCGGCCCTGCCGGGGTTCGTCGGCGGGGCCCAGAACCGGCACGCAGATGAAGGCCAGGTTTTCCTGCTCTTCGTCGGTCCGGCCAAAGGCCTTGTTCAGGAAGGCCGGGTGGTCCTTGATGCGCGGCACGATGACCGGCTGGCCCGTGGAGAACACCTGCCCCGTCACGCCCACGCCCGGCTCGTATTCCACGTGGTCCGCCTTGGTGGGCGTCTGCGACAGGCTGAGCTTGAGGGTGCGGGTCTCCGGGTCGAAGATGACGATGTGCGGCCGCTGGAAGTCATGGTTTTCAGCCAGCGTGCGGAGCAGCGACTTCAGGGTGGACTGAAACGGTCGCTGCGGCCCCATGTCGGACACGATCTTCTGGAGCGTGCCGAGATAGGGCTGGAGGCGCTTGTCGTCGGTAATGGTGGTCATGCGGTCAGCTCGCGGAGGCTACGGCCCGAACACCCAGTTCGACCGCCCTCAGGTTCATGTCCATGAGTTTGGGGGCAAGATGGGTGCGGATGGCGGCTTCCAGCGCGTCCGGGCCAAAGGGCAGAAGCCCGGAGGCGCAGGCCGCGCCCAGCAGCACGCTGTTGCCCGCCTGCACCGACCCGGCCTGAAGGCCCAGGGTGCGGCAGGGCAGGAACCACGATTTCGCGGCGCAGCCTTCCACCTTGGCGCGGATGCGCTCCATCTCGGGGTAGGCTTCGCGCCCGGTGGAGACGCCCACCGGCGGCAGCGGCTCGGTGTTGGACAGCACGCTGCCCCCGGCGGCCAGGTGGGTCATGCCGCGCAGGGTTTCCAGCGGTTCGAAGCCAAGGATCAGGTCCGCCTCGCCATGGCCTATCTTGGGGCTCATCCAGCCGCCGAGCAGGATGGTGGATTCCACCACCCCGCCGCGCTGGGCCATGCCGTGGATTTCGCCGGAGGTCACTTCCAGCCCCTGGTCAAGGGCGGTGCGGGCCAGCAGGGTGGTGGCGGTCAGGGTGCCCTGTCCGCCCACGCCGGTAAGGTAGATGCGGATGCGTGCGGGGGTGCTCATGCGTCGCTCCTCTTGCGGGCCTTGATGGTGTCCGCAACCTGCAGACAGACCATGCAGCCGCCGCAGAGGTTCTCGTCCACGTGGATGCCGGTGTCGTCACGGAAGAAGGCGGGGCAGGCCAGGTGTTCCAGACAGTCGGCCACGGACGGCCCCTGCTCGGCAACGTAGGCCACCTGGTTGCGCGGCTTCTTCAGGGTGCGCCGGGCGTAGAGCACGCACGGTTCCTCGGCGATGATCACGCGCACGCCGGAGCGTTCCTTCATTTCCGCCAGGGCCTTCATGGTGGACTTGACGTTGAAGGGCCGCACCTTGACCACGTCGGCCACGCCGCAGCCGCGCACCACGGCCTCTATGTCCAGGTGCACGCAGGCGTTGCCCAGCACTTCCTGGACCACGCCGGGGTTGGGCTGGTGGCCGGTCATGGCCGTGGTGCCGTTGTCCAGCACCACCACGATCAGGTCGTGCTTGTTGAACACCGCGTTGACCAGCCCGGTGATGCCGGAATGGAAGAAGGTGGAATCGCCGATGAAGGCCAGCGTGGGCTTGCCCGAGGCCGTGGCGAACCCGGAGCCGGAGGATACCGACGAACCCATGCAGAACAGGAAGTCGGCCATGCGCAGGGGCGGCAACAGCCCCAGCGTGTAGCAGCCGATGTCGCTGGAGTACACGGCGTCGTCGCCGAACACCTTGCGCACGGCGTAGTACAGCGCGCGGTGCGAGCAGCCGGGGCACAGGTTGGGCGGGCGCACGGGCAGGGCCGTTTCCGGGTCGCAGGCGATCGGCAGCCGGGCGGTTTCGCCCAGCAGGTCGGCCAGGGCCTGGGTGACGGTCTGGGTGGAGTATTCGCCGTAGATGGTCAGCGCGCCGCCCTTGCCGCTGACGGCCACCGGCAGGTTGTTGCGCTGCGCCAGGGCGCGCACGTCGTTTTCCAGCAGGGGTTCCAGTTCTTCCAGCACCAGCACGGCGTCGCACTGGGACAGGAAGTCGGTCAGCAGGGCTTCCGGCAGGGGCCAGGTCATGCCGAGGTCCAGCACCTTCACCCGGTCGTCCCAGCCCGTCTCGTGCAGGGCGTCGGACAGGTAGGCGCGGCTGATGCCGCTGGCGATGACGCCAAAGCGCCCTTCGCCGCGCACGGTGTTCCACGGGGAATGTTCGGCCTTCTCGCGCGCCATGCCCAGGTGCTTGACCAGTTCGGCGTGGCGCACGCGGGCCACGGCGGGCACGGGCACGAAACGATGGGGATTGCGCTCGAAGGGCACGATGGGCGCGGGCTGGCCCAGGGAGCCGAATTTCACCGCGCCGCGCAGGTGGTTGACGCGGGTGGTGGTGCGCAGCAGCACGGGCTGTTCAAGCTCGCGCGCCAGCAGCAGCGCATCGCGCGTCATGTCCTTGGCTTCCTGGGCGGTGGCGGGCTCGAAGCACGGCATGCCCGCGAAACGGGCGTAGGTGCGGTTGTCCTGCTCGTTCTGGCTGGCGTGGCAGCCGGGGTCGTCGGCGGAAAGCAGCACCAGCCCGCCGGGCAGCCCGGTGTAGGTCATGGTCAGCAGCGGGTCGGCGGCCACGTTGACGCCCACGTGCTTCATGGTCACCAGGGTCAGCGCCCCGGCCAGGGCGGCACCCGCCCCCACTTCCATGGCCACCTTCTCGTTCACCGAATATTCCAGGCGATAGCGGCCACCGCCGCCGATGCGGCGGAAGGTGTCGGGCACTTCGGACGACGGGGTGCCGGGGTAGCAGACCACCAGATTGACGCCCGCCTCAAGCGCGCCTCGCACGATGGCCTCGTTGCCCAGCAGCAGGCGGCGCGCGCCGGGTTCATCGGCCAGCAGGGGATTCACCGGGCGGGCGCCCGGAGTCGCGCCCGATGTTGCAGTGGACTCGTTCATGGGCTTACGCGCCCCCCTTCTGCATGCGGGCCTTCAACGCTGCGGCGCGGCTCTTGAAGTAGTCCTTGTTGCCCGCGGACTCGGAGGCCATCAACTGCTCGTAGGCGGCCACGGCACGGTCCAGCTTGCCCGCACGCTCCGCCACGACGGCCAGTTGGCCGCGCACGGCATTGCGCGAAATCTCGCTCACCGAGCTTTCCAGCCCTTCCAGCACGGCCAGGGCCTCGGCGTCCTTGCCTGCCTGCGACAAGGCCTGCGCACGACCGATGCGGGCCACCACGCCGGTGGCGCCATCGACGGCGGCCAGGCGTTCCCAGGCCGAGGCGGCCTTGTCGTAGTCCTTCAGTTCCATGGCGGTGGCGGCAAGGTCCAGCAGCACGGCATTGCGCACGTCCGACGGCGCCTTGGCCAGAAACGCCTCAAGCGCCTGCACGCGTTCCGCGCCGGTCTTGGCCACGGTAATCACGCCCAGTTCGGCCTGTGCCTCGCGCGCCTTGTCGGCAGCCCACCAGCGGTAGCCCGCGCCGGCACCTGCGGCAAGCACCAGCACGCCGAGACCGGCGGCGATTGTGCGGGCGTTGTCGAGCACGAAACGCAGCAGCGGCGCGGCCTCTCCGGACACCTCGCCCTGCAGCTGCTGGGGAATTACAGGTTGCTGCTGGGCGCGCGGCAGACCTTTGCGGACAGTGTTCTCCGACATGCGAATTGCTCCTTGGAATGCGGCGCAGGGCCGCTTTATGGCTGGAAATCGCAAAGCCCGATTCTTTTACGTGCCCATTACAGAAATGTCAAAAGGATTCCGGACGGAAGCCGGTTTCTCGCGGCCCGTCTGGGCTTGCGGGTTTTGACAAGACGTTCCAGCCCTGTCCCCGACGCCCGCCCAAATCATGCAAGCCGCCTTGCGCGATACGCGGAGGGTCATCCCCGCATGGGCGGTCGCCCGTGTCTCAGGCCCTGCGTACCCCCTTGCCGTGACCACCTGCAGCCCGGGTCCCCCTGCCCTTGCGCATGAACGGCAGCCATGTACCCTGCGGCGGACGAAAGGCGCGGCGCCACCCAGCCCTTGTGCGCCCCGGGGGGCATACTGTTGCGTTGCCGGGGGGCTGCGGCTATAGCAATCTTTCGCAACCTTCACGTCGTTCCGCCACCACACGGAACGCCAGAGCGCCGGAGCCGCCATGAGCACGCAGAACATCACCCACGCCCCGGATGCGACCAGGGACACCGCCGCGAGCGACATCGCCCAGCTGGTCGAATCCATGGGCAAGCGCGCCAAGGCCGCCGCCCGCAAGCTGGCCGCAGCAGCCCCCGCCGTCAAGATCGACGCCCTGCTGCGCCTGGCCGGGCTGCTGGAATCGCGCGAGGCCGACATCCTGGCCGCCAACGCACGC